>JBAYFZ010000002.1 GCA_041666915.1 Candidatus Paceibacterota bacterium | reverse complement strand
TTACAGACAAGGAACTTAGCAGCGTTGTGTGGATGATGAACCACACAAAGCGTAAATGCCTTAATTGGCGTACTCCATGCGAAATGTTTGGGAAGTGTTGCACTTCAACCTAGAATTCAAGACCGCCAACGCCAACATTTTAACGATAATTTTCATAGAACACTTGCCTTTCTTTTTTCATCCTAAGTTCATCCTAGGATTACTTTACTTCGTATACAATTATAGCACAGTTAACATCACAAAGTCAATCATAATCACACAATATGACTCTATATAGCCATTTATTACTTTCGTAGCCATATCCAACCTAGCTACCGCACCCTTTTTCCTAAAACACACCTACTAATTAACTGCTTAATTGTTATAGCAAGAGCTCGGAGATGGGTATTGTTTCAAAACGACATCCACAGACAATTTTCAGCAGAAAATTGTCGAGGACTAGGACGATTTCTTGCAAGAAATCGTCCGCGTCGTTTTGAAACAATACCCATCTCCGAGCTCCTCCCAATTATTAGTAGGCGTGTTTCCCCTTCTTGCGCTATAATATCTCCAATGACTTTAACCTTTGACGAAGATAAGCAAAATCAAAAGATTACGGATCTTCTTCACAAAGAAGAGGAGGAGCTTGTCCAAATATTATCTGCAAAATATGGTTTAGAATACGTAAACTTATCCGTTACCCCAATAGTAGCGGACGCTCTCCGTCTCATTGATGAAAAAGATGCCAAAGAAGCTTTGGTAGCAGGATATGCTCTTGTAGACAAAAAGATCAAAGTAGCAAGTCGTAATCCACAAAACGAAAAGACTTTGGCTGTACTAAATACCCTCAAAGAAAAAGGATACATTCCCGAACTTTATATAACTTCTACACAAAGCCTAGAAAAAGCATGGACTGCGTACAAAGACCTTTCTTTCGCCTACGAAAGCAAGTCTGGCTCAATAGAGGTTTCTAGTGATGAAATAACAAAGATTATAAATGAAACAAAAAATCTACCAGACGTAATCACGGTTCTAGAAAAAATCTTAGCTACCAAAATGAGTTACAGAGTTTCTAGGATTTTGGAGACATCTATAGCCGGTGCTTTGGCAGTAAGTGCTTCTGATATTCACTTTGAACCAGAGCAGGCCTATGTCCTACTTCGATATCGTATGGACGGAGTTCTTCATGATGTTATCCGTTTTGATAATGAAACTTATGCTTTACTTTTATCCAGAATCAAACTCATCTCTGGAATGAAATTAAATATAAAAAAAGATAACCAAGACGGACGTTTCAGTATAAAACTAGCTGATGGCGAGATTGAGGTTCGTGTCTCAATACTACCAGGCGCATACAACGAATCAATCGTTATGCGTATCCTCAACCCCAAATCTATTGACGTTCCCCTAGAAAGCCTCGGTATACACCCAAAACTTTTGACAATACTATTAAAAGAGATGTCCCGCCCAGACGGCATGATACTCACCACAGGACCGACCGGTTCCGGTAAAACAACAACTTTGTATTCTTTTCTTAAAAAAATTCACAGTCCAGATTTGAAAATAATCACACTAGAAGATCCTATTGAATATCATCTTGAAGGTATCGTCCAGACTCAAGTCAATGACAAGGGTTACAATTTCGCAGAAGGCTTACGTGCAACAGTTCGCCAAGACCCCGACATTATAATGATCGGTGAAATCCGTGATGGAGAAACAGCAAACATCGCTATTAACTCTGCACTTACAGGACACTTGGTATTTTCTACGCTACACACCAACGATGCCGCTGGTACATTCCCCCGCCTCATAGACCTAGGTGTCAATTCAAAAGTTATAACTTCAGCCATCCGAGTTGCAATGGCACAGAGATTGGCTCGTAAACTTTGCGAATTCTGCAAGAAAGAAACTGCACTTGAAGGAAACGAGAAACAAGAAATAGAAACTATTGTAAATAGTATTGAAGACAAATCACTGATCCCAGAACAAAGAACAAAGATTTGGAAACCCGTAGGTTGTGATAAATGTAATAAAACTGGCTATAAAGGAAGAGTTGGTGTCTACGAGGCTATTTTGAGTAGCGAAAAAATTGAAAATGCCGTTGAAAAAAATCCTAGCGAGAGAGAGATCTGGGCCGCCGCAAAAGAACAAGGAATATTAACTATGCGACAGGATGGAATATTAAAAATCCTCCAAGGAATTACTTCATTGGAGGAACTAGAAAGAGTTATTTCTTTGCAAGACTAAAAAGGCTACTGGAACTTTTGGTGTTTTAAAAATTAAATTACGTTAAAACAGGCAGTTATCCCCTTTGTCAATTGCTTTTTATTTGTGGACAGAGTTAGTATGCAAACAGATACAAACCGATCCTGCATTTTTGGATGCAGTTCGAGGAACAAGCGAGGTTTATGACCAAAATGTATTTTCTATACATTGCGGGAATAAACCGAGTGAAGAGACGAAGAAATGCGCCAAAAATGCGGGATCGGAATTTAAGAATGTGAATCTCTAAGCAATATCATATCGCGTGATGCGTTATGCGAGGCACAGTCCCGAGGATAATACCAGTACGCAACGCCGAAGCGTTACAACCAAGATGTCCTTAGCACTATGCCCAAACCTCGGAAGGCCATTGCTTAGAGGTTCACGAGCTCAAATACCAACAAATATAAATATTTGTGAAAAAACGACTATTATGACGACGCTCAGTTCACTGCCCCAATATACTAGCATATAGCAATACAAATGTCAAGAAATTCCAACAATTCCGTAAATAACGAGAAGGATCCTGGGTTTTTGGACCAAACCCTTCGACCGTCACGTTGGGAAGAATACATCGGACAGAAAAATATTAAGGATAATCTGCATATACTTCTCACTGCAGCAAAAGAACGCAAACATCCTCCGGAACACATCCTTTTTTATGGCCCACCAGGTTTGGGCAAGACAACTTTGGCACATCTTATAGCAAAAGAAACTGAAGCGCAGATGAAAGTTACTTCTGGACCAGCCATTCTCAAAGTTGGAGACTTGGCATCTGTCCTCACCAACCTTTCTTCTGGTGACATACTTTTTATTGATGAAATTCACAGGCTAAACAAAGCTATTGAGGAGGTTCTCTACCCCGCCATGGAAACAGGTAAGCTTGATATCATCATTGGTAAAGGTCCTTCCGCTAGAACTATTCAATTAGACCTTCCTCCTTTCACTTTGATCGCTGCCACCACTCGTATTGCCATGATTTCTGCTCCGCTTCGTTCCAGATTTTCTGGCGGGGTTTTCAAATTGGAATTTTATAGCAACGACGAGATAAGTCAGATCATAAAACGTTCTGCAAAGATTTTGGATATTGGAATAGAACCTACAGCTGTTACCGAGATAGCAGTCCGTTCAAGATTTACTCCTAGAACAGCCAACTATCACCTAAAGAGATGCCGTGATTATGCGCAAATAAATAAGACTACTCTTACAAAAGATATTGTTGAAAAAGCTCTTTCAATGCTGGGCGTAGATATTATCGGACTCACCGGCGCCGATCGTGATATTTTGAAAGTTATTATAAATAAGTTTAATGGTGGCCCTGTTGGTTTGAACACTATCGCAGCTGCTCTTTCTGAAGAACAAGCGACTATTGAAGAGGTTTATGAGCCGTATTTGATACAACTTGGTTTATTGGAGCGTACTCCTAGAGGAAGAATCGCTACTGATAAAGCTTACAAACATATAGGGATTAAGGAAACTGGGAGGTTGATGTAGTAAAAAAGGGCGGTGGCAGAATTTATAGTCGTGGCAATCTCATGTTCGGGGAGTTAATTGCCACACCCACTTTAACCACATCAAAAAAGTGACGAACTTTTCGTCACTTTTTTGATGTGACAAAAACGACACCGTCTGACACACACCCCTTTTCCCCAAACTTGAACTTCGTAAAATGTGACGGAAAATCCGTCACATTTTATTTGTGAGGAAAGAGGACTCTCCCCCACCAAGTCCAATTTACGCCATTTCAAACAACCTCAGTTTTCCAATCCAATTCCTCTACACGCCTCTACACGTTATTACCACTTTTTACCGCCACACCATCCTGACCATTCAATTAATAGAAAAAATCACCACTTAACCGGTCGTCTCTCCATAAATTCCAATCCTCTTTTATATTTCCAATTAGATCTCCTTTTCATAGTCACTCTCTCAGCAAGACCTCTTTCTTTTAATCTATGTAAAATATCACTAACTGTCATCCTCGGTAAACCTGCAACTCTCGCAATCTTCGCAATATCTCTTCCAAGAGTTTGAGTTCTAAGCACCTCAAAAACCTTTGCCTCATTAATAGACAAACCGAGCGAACCTAGTATTTTTGGATTAATTTGAGGTTTTTTCATGATCATTAACTCCTCTGGAACTCTTATCCATTCGTGCTAATATACCAGAGATACTAACTAACATAAAACTTATGTCTGGACACAATAAATTTTCTAAAATAAAGCACTTGAAAGCAAAGAATGATGCTCAAAAGAGTCAGCATTTCGGTAAACTTGTTCGTCTCATTACAGTTGAAGCAAAATCTGCAAAAGGTAATCTCTCTTCTCCGGGACTTGCCGCCGCTATTGAAAAAGCTCGCAAGGAGAACATGCCAAACGACACAATAGACCGCGCAGTCAAAAAAGCTACTTCCGACAATAGCGCCGCTATGGAAAATATTATCTACGAATCATACGGACCAGGCGGTGTAGCTATCCTCATTTCATCTCTTACTGACAATCGCAACAAAGCTGCACAAGAGATCAAACACATTCTTTCAAAAAACGGATTTGAACTCGCTTCCCCCGGAAGTGCTTCTTGGGCTTTCCAAAAAACTCACGAAGGTTGGACACCAACTACAACTATGCCATTGGAAGATGCGGACATTGATGTTCTAACCAAACTTGTTGAAGATCTGGAAAATAACGAAGATGTGCAAGAGGTATTCACGAATGCAGAATAGTTAAATGAAAATACTTGGTATTGACCCAGGCTATGGTCGTCTCGGCCTAGCCGTCATAGAAAAACCAAACAAAGGAAAAGAAGTTGTCCTTTACTCTTCTTGCATGGAAACTTTCGGTAAAGATTCCATATATCAACGTTTCAAAGAAATAGGATTGGAAATTGTAAAAATCATAGAAGAATACAAACCTGATGAAGTTGCTCTAGAAACTCTTTTCATAGAAAAAAACCAAAAAACTGGCATGCGGGTTGCTGAAGTGCGTGGAATTATTATCTACGAAGCGGTCAAAAGAGATATTCCTGTTTTTGAATATAGTCCCCTACAAATCAAATCGTCCATCACCGGCGATGGTACTAGTGATAAAACAAGAATGATAAAAATGATCGGACTTCTTGTAAAATTACCAAAAAAGATAAAGTTAGATGATGAATACGACGCTATCGCCGTTGCTTTGACCCATTCTGCATGCAGACGATCTCTTTTATCACCGACTACCAACCATTGAAACTTTACGGGAATTAACCAATAATGGAGGCGCACATAATTATCCCCAGAAAGACTTTCTTGCAAAAAATACAGGATTTGTTAAAACATAGGCACGGTCTTTAATAGATTCACAATAAGAGTATGCCTCAAAGAAAAAATTCACATTCTAAAAATGTAAAAACAAGTGCTAATTCCAAAAACGCAAAATCAAGCACAAAAATAAAAAGTAAAGTTGCTATAGTAGCTCCTGTACAAAACGAGGACGAAATGAAAGACGCTCAAGTTTTGAACGACAAAAAAATCATAGATCTAGAAGCTGTTCTTGAACCCGCTCTAGTAGAAGAAAAAGAAGTGGAAGACGCTCCTATTGTAGCTGAAGATTCAGAAGAAGCCGAAGATCAACTATCTTTAGATGATGAAGAATTAAATCCTTTTGGTGATAAGTGGGAACAATAAGCACGCAGTGCTATAATAAACTCCTACATGTCTCATAGACACAAGAGCAAATTTCGTCACGTAAAATCATTGATTCTACTAGGAATATCCGCCTTTCTAATAATAGTTGGCTTAGGCGCTCTTTGGATTGCCACCATCAAAATGCCGGATTTGAATTCTTTTCAAAACCGCAAAATAATAGAATCAACAAAAATTTATGACAGAACAGGTACTGTTCTTTTATATGACACTGGTATCAATACCAAATTAACCTTTGTTCCCATCTCTCTCATATCTCCTTACATTCAAAAAGGAACAATAGCTATAGAGGACTCAAATTTTTACAATAATATTGGCATTGAACCAACATCTATCCTTCGTGCTGTTTTAGCAAACTTCGTTTCAGGAAATTACAGCCAAGGTGCTTCCACGATAACTCAACAGGTAATCAAGAATTCCCTTTTGACACAAGACAAAACTGTTACAAGAAAGATAAAGGAGTGGGTTTTGGCTATAAAAATTACTCGCATAATGAGTAAGGAAAAAATCTTGGAAACATATCTGAACGAAAGTCCTTACGGTGGAACGGTATACGGGGTAGAAGAAGCTAGTCAAACATTTTTTGGTAAACCAGCAAAAGACTTGTCTCTAGCTCAATCAGCTTACATAGCGGCAATTCCTCAAGCTCCAACATACTATTCCCCTTATGGTACACACCGTGAAGCTCTAGACTCAAGACAAAAACTTGTTCTCCAAAGGATGAAGGCTCTAGGAATGATCTCCGAGGATGATTATAAGACCGCTATAGCAGAAAAAGTTCAATTTCTATCCAAAAATTCTGGGGGTATCCGTGCTCCACATTTTGTAATGTATGTAAGAGATTATTTGGTACAAAAATACGGAGAAGACACAGTTACCGATGGTGGTCTACGTGTAAAAACAACGCTTGATTTCAATATGCAACAAAAAGCCGAAGATGTAATTTCAAAATTTTCACCTTCATTGGAAGAGACATACAAAGCAACAAACGCATCCATAGTAGCAATAGACCCAAAAACTGGTGATATTTTGACCATGGTTGGATCAAAAGATTATTTTAGTAAAAAAATAGATGGAAACTTCAATGTTGCTCTAGCCAAACGCCAACCAGGTTCAACCTTCAAACCATTTGTCTATGCCAGTCTTTTCAAAAAAGGATACACTCCAGAAACCGTTCTCTTTGACACTGAAACAGAATTTTCCACATACTGCACACCAGAAGGAAAACCTATAAACATCAATGATGATCCAGAAAAAGTTTGTTACATGCCAGGAGAATACGATGATATTTTCCAAGGTCCTTTGACTATACGTCAGGCTCTAGCTCAATCTCGTAACATTCCAGCTGTTAAAGCTCTATATTTAGCAGGGATACCAGAATCAATACAAACAGCCCATGATTTGGGTGTTACAAGCCTAAACGATCCATATCGTTACGGCTTAACACTTGTTTTGGGTGGTGGCGAAGTCAGTTTATTGGACATGACAAGTGCTTATGGAGTTTTTGCTAATGACGGAATACGTAACCCAAATAGAGTAGTTTTGGAAGTTTATGACAATAAAGGAAATCTTCTAGAAAAAGCAAGTCAAAACCCTATGCAGGTGCTTGATCCAAAAGTTTCTAGACAGATTTCTAGTATTATTTCTGACAACTCTGTTCGTATGAATAGTCTAAAACCTATTGCCGATAGCGTTGGAAGAAAAGTTGCTATAAAGACAGGAACAACAAACGACTATCGCGACGTTTGGACCATTGGATACACACCCAATCTGGTAGTAGGTGCTTGGGCTGGAAACAATGACAATACTCCGATGCAACATAATGTCGCCGGACTTATCATCTCCCCTCTTTGGGGCGCCTTCATGTCACAAGTTGCCAAGAATTTTCCTCCAGAAGATTTCGGCACACCGCCAGAACCTCTAACTGATGCCAAACCAATCCTCCGTGGTATTTGGCAAGGCGGTGTTTCTTATAAAATTGATACAATTTCAGGAAAATTGGCAACGGAATACACTCCAAAAGAAACAATAAAAGAAACTGTTTTCAATAACGTTCACACTATTTTACAATGGGTTAACAAAGATGATCCGAATGGAAAAGCTCCTAATGAACCAATATCTGACACTCAATACCCTTATTGGGAATATGGTATTCGTAAATGGTTTGATAATTGGAAACTAAGCCACCCTGAATTCAAAGAAAGTACTACTGATGTAGCTATTCCAACAACTTATGATGATGTCCATACTCCGGACAAGGCTCCACGAGTTACGATTACTTCTCCAGCACCAAATTCAATAATTAACCCAAATAACCAACTTTCTATCCAACTCCAATCTTCTGGACCTTTCCCAGCAAAAAAATCCGAGGTTTATTTAAATGGTAAATACGTACTGACCGCTGAAAGTAATCCTCTTAACATTACTTTTGTTCCGGCTGATGTTAGTGGTCTTTCTGCTACAAACACTTTATCTGTTACTCTTTACGACTCTGTATATAACAAAACTGAAGCTTCGGTTGATTTTGTAGTCCAACAATAAAGACGGCAATTGCAGGGTCATTTAAACATTAGTGCAAAGTGAGAAGTGCAAAATGCAAAGTTTTAGTGAAAAGTTATTAAGTTCCCTTAACTACTAACTAATTAACTAAAACTTTGCATTTTGCACTTTTCACTTTGCACTAGAAGAAGTTGAATACATGCGCAGCTACAAAAAAAGAGTCTAGCCAAGACATTATCACTACTACCTAACATCCGTAATAATCTTAACCCCAGAATTCTTGAGATCTTCCAAAATCTTCTGTTTTTTTATAAAAATAACAGAAAGAGCTGATTGATTTACGTTTTTCAAGGCCACAGTCTCCCCTTTGCAAGTGATACTCTCTATTGGAATATCTACGCCAGTGTGTTTCTTTATAATTTCTTTGATAGTTGTACGTAGAACAACCTCTTTGGTAAAAGAATTTTGAATATTCTTAAAAAAACCAGAAATTCCAAGCATATTACCTATTCATTGGCATCGCCAAATACATAAATGACTGATCGCCAGAAACTGGACGGATGACCATTGGACGGTTTATGCCACTCAACTGTAAGGAAACACTATCGGCGTCAATAGATTGGAAACAATCGGCAATGTATTTGTAATTGAAATTTATCTCTACACGGTCACCAGTGATGGACGCGTCCACTGCAGTACTATTTTCACCAATATCACTATTTTTGGTCTGTATAGCGAAAATTTTCTCTTTGGGGTCTATCGTGAGGTGGATCTGATTGAATTTATCAGAGAAAATGTTGGATATCTTCAAAGCATTTATAAAATCCTGTTTCAACATTATGGCTTCTGTACTGTAATTCTTTGGAATAATCTGTTTATAGTCTGGAAAGACACCGTCAATCAGACGAGAGACGAGATAAATATCTTTGGCAGTAAAGGATATAAGATTTTTATTGATCAAAACCTTAACGTCACCGCCCATACTTTCAAGAATTCTGATGATATCGGGGATATTTTTGAATGGAATAAGAATGTCACTAAGATTTGCAGATGTTGGAGCTTTTATTCTCTTTTCAGCCAAACGAAATGAGTCCGTAGCCGCAAATACCAAATTTCCATCATCCTTATAAACATAAACACTGGACAACTCTGGTTTAACACTAGAAACTGACGAGCTGTACCAAACAGACTTGAGTCCTTTTACAAATAATTCTGAGGGTAGAGAAAATGACTGACCATCTATAACCTGAGGAATAGTTGGAAAATCTTCAAAAGGTTGAGTTTTTATTACGCCTTTAGATTTTGAAGTGGTTATCTGAAGATTGCCTGACGAATTTTCCAAACGAACAACCTGACTATCTCCAGAAGTTTGAGAAACAAAAGAGGCAAGTATGTGAGCAGGTACAGCCATAGTACCATCTTCATTGGACTTAACTGGCACAGAAATTTCTATACCAATATCAAGATTGGTTGATTTGAATACAGCTAAGTTAGATTTAACTTCTATCAAAATACAAGAAAGAACTGGTAAAGTCATATGTTTTCCCGCCACCTTATCAATAGTGAGAATTGTATCTTTTAGTTTTTGAAAATTTAATTCCAGTTTCATGTTTGTTTTTTAAATAAATAAAGTTTTATTACTATTAAGGGAGTGGATAGGTTGATAGTTTTTTTATCCTTGATTTAGTTAAGTGGTTTAGCTTTTGTAAATATTTATCATGTGAACACCTACAGTTTTAATTTGGAAGTAATTTTTGGTTAAAAAGTATCAACTAACTATCCCCCTTCTGTTTAGTTTCTAAAACACAGTTTATCAACAGCTTTTACACATAGTTATAACATTAAACGAATCTGGTTTATTTCTTGCGATAACAAAGTGTTGCTCTTGATCTCCTCCTTAACCTTCTCATAAGAGTGTATAACCGTTGTGTGGTCACGTCCACCAAGTTTATCCCCTATTGAAGGGAAAGAGATACTGAAATCTTCACGCAAAATATACATGAGTACTTGGCGAGGGCGAACAACCTCTTTTCTACGGGTTTTGTTATATATACTTTCTTCATCAATATTGTAGAAATCAGAGACAATCTTCACAATATCCTTGATAAGAACGGTTTTCTTTGGTTTAGCGCTATTTTTTAAGATAGCCTTTATCTCATTAATGTTTAATTCTCTATTACGAAGCTGGGTTTGGCAGGCAATGACGTTGATAATACCTTCTATTTCCCTGATATTGTCTTCTATTGCTCCGGTAACTAGTTCTACAGCCTCATTACATAGTGTTATTGAATGTACGGCGCATTTGGTGCGTACTATGGCAATCCTAGATTCATGATCTGGTTCTGGTATATCAACTATCATACCTACACTGAACCTGCCACGCAGGCGTTCTTCTAGCCCTGGAATAACATTTGGGTGACGATCGGAAGAAAATACCAACTGTCTTCCTGTATCATGGAAGGTGTTGAAAAAATGGAACAATTCTTCTTGGAACTTTTCTTTATTAGAGAAGAATTGAACATCGTCCATAATAATAACATCGTATTTACGGTATTTGTCTTTAAAAGGTTGGACTTTGCCTTCTTGGATAGCCACGAAGAATTCGGATCCAAAGCGTTCGGAAGTCATGTAAAAGACTTTCTTGTTTGGGTAAAGCTTTTTTATTTCGTTTCCAACGGCTTGAATAAGGTGAGTTTTGCCACGACCGGTGGAACCATAGACGAATAGTGGGTTATATACCTGCCCAGGGCTTTTTATGACGGTTTGGGAGGCGGCATGAGCCAACTCATTGAAAGGTCCAACAACAAAGTTTTCAAATGTATAACGAGGGTTTAAATTGTCTTCCTTGTTTATGTAGAAATCCTGAAGAGGCATAGACATTGTTGGAGCAAGGAGGTGTTTTTTTGAATTGTCTACCTTTTTACTATCTTCTTTGACTACAACGTATTCCAAAGCACGCACATGGTCGTTCAGTTGGCGTAATATCTTGAGAATTGAGTTATGGAACTTCTTATAGAGCCATTCTTGGGTGAAAGAGTTTGGAACACCTAGATATACAATCCCCTCTTCTTCCTTGATAATGTTTGTTTCTTTGAACCATGTTGAAAAGTTGGCCCGAGATACATCGGATTCAATCTCGATGAGAGCGGTCTGCCACATTTTTGAATAGTCTTGCATTGCGATAAGTATATACCTGTTTATAATTCTGCAAACTTGTGGAGAGCTTTAAAATATGTTGATAAGTTTTTAACAACTTTGTTTCCTTGAAAAAAAACTGAAATACTGTATAGTGGTGTAATGTCATTTACGTATCAACCAAAGAAAAGAAAGAGAGCAAAGACTCACGGTTTTCGTGTTCGTATGAAAACACCAGGTGGTCGCAAGGCACTGGCTCGTCGCCGAGCTAAAGGTCGCAAGCGCGTCGCTGTTTAAAACTATGCTTTCTCGTTCACAGAGACTCTCTGGAGAACAATTAAACTCAGTAATGGAAAAAGGGAGAGTTACTCACTCTTCCCTTTTTTGGTTGCGAACTCTCAAGCATGAAGGGAAAACCAAGATTGCCGTAATTGTTCCTAATAAAGTTGTTAAGACCGCTTCCGGTAGAGTTGGTTTGAGAAGACGAATGTACGAAGCCGTTAAGTTGATTCATTCATCTATTGTTTCAGACAATTCACTAGTAGTTATTTGTGCCAAAGAACCAGCTGTAAAAGCGGAGTTTAAGGATCTTTCAAAAGAAATGAAGGATATTTTTGTAAAATCTGGCCTTTTGAAGTAGAATAGACAAATGTATAACACATTTATATTTCTCCCTCTCTACAATGGTCTTGTAGGGATTATGAACATTATTCCAGGAATAGACGTAGGTATTGCTGTAGTTATTTTTACTTGTATTGTTCGTTTGATCCTCTTCCCTCTTTCAAAGAGTGCTCTGATTACTCAGGTTCGTATGAAAAGTGTAGAACCAGAAGCCAATAAGATCAAAGCTCAATACAAAGATGATAAGCAGGGACAGGCTTTGAAGATAATGGAGCTTTATAAGTCAAAAAATATAAAGCCTTTTTCTAGTATTCTACTTGTTATTATTCAATTACCAATCCTTTTTGCTTTGATTTCAGTCTTTTACAAGATTATTCCAAATGTTGACCCAACTCTTCTCTACTCTTTTATCAAAGATCCACACGCGTCAGCAACACTTTTGGGTCTAGATTTAACTCAGAAAAGTCTAATCCTCGCCCTTATTACTGGAGCAATTCAATATTTACAGCTTCATTTCTCTGTTGCTGCCAAACAACACAAAGAAATGGCAAAAAATACAGTCAATAATGGCAACAAGTTAGATATGGCTTCACAGATGGCAAACTCAATGAATACTCAGATGAAATACATGCTTCCTGTTCTAGCCTTTGTTTCTGTGTACTGGATAATTCCCGCTAGTTTCCCTCAGGCTGCCGCTATCATTGCTATATATTGGTCAGTTAGTTCCCTATTTACTCTAGGACAAGAGATCTACATCAAAAAGAGACATCTTGGTGAGTTGGGTAATTAATTTCTCTTACTACTTACTGCTTAGCATTCAAATCAAGTGACCAAAATGATAGGTCACTCTTGTTCATGAAGAATAGAAAGTCATCTTTCATATCTAAACCAAGATTGAAAGCGTCAATAACGCGATCCGATTGGTCTACAATAGAACTGACCAAATAAGCCTCTCCATTTGTTGCATTTATCTGCCAGATTTTATCTATGAATGAAATATTGCCCTTATACCAGTCGTCAGGATAAATAGATGATTCAATCTCTGATGGTACGGCGCAATAAACTAATTCTTTGTAGAAATTACCCCAAACACATTTGTCTGCAAGTGTTCTGATGATTGCGTCGGTTGAAGTACCATTTGATGTGGAGTAGATGTTTGTTGATATAGAGCCATTCTTGTTCGTTCCAGAAGTCAAAACATATTTTGCATTACGGCTTACTTTGGTACTCAATCCGAATATTGGACCAACTATCTTTTTCCAGATACCTGTTTTGGTGTTAACAAAGTACAAGAAACCAGCCTGACTAGAAGAACCTTTTGTCGTTATAGCTATGGTGGTTTCTTCTGGCCAATCAACGTTGATTTGAGTCAGTGGTGTATTGAATATTTTAACAACCGAGGTACCGTCAAAGTTTGCTATGTAACCTACTCCAGAATTACTTTCTTTTACTAACATGAAAATATTGTCTCCTTTTGGTGATACAGCATAATCAATCATGCCTTCGGGCAAGTTTTTACCTTTAAGTGAATACGGAGTTAGGTTTGTTGTTTGAGTGTCAGATGAAGAATTTGAGTTAACTAAAGTTGTTGACGCTATTGAAATTATTTGTTTTGGTAGAGTTGAAGTGGCCTGTACTTTCAATTGAGCATAAATAACAGTTGGAACATCAGTTTTACTTGGTAATAATGAGCCAATGAAAGCCGATATGTTTTTATTCCAAACACTTTGGTATGTCCTAGGAAGAATCGTGTTGGATAAAGTGTCTATAGTGAGAGAATTTCCTTTTGCTTCCATAACATTTCCTCTTCCGCGATCAACCCAGCGCACAATAGTCGTGCTAGCAGTTGTACTGGCGCCATAACCACCTATCGGAGTATTACTGAGTAAGCGTAAAGATGGTATAGGTTCTGTGTTTGAGATTGGTTGACCTTGTTCACCACCGTTATTATTGTTGTTTGTACTAGTGCCGTTTGATACCGGAAAACCGTTGGAAAGAGGAGAGAAACCATCTGGGGGGTTAGTTACAGGTGTAATAGGATTTCCCTTTCCATAGAAGAATAGGTACCAATAAATACCACCTACTACAAGTAGTAGGATGATGACTGATATTATTATGATAGATTTTTTCTTCATGGGTTTTTATTTATTTTCCTCCAAATTTAGCGTTTAGTGTGGCTTCCGAGCTATTTATTTTAGCTTGAAGGTCAGCTTTTAGTTTTGGATCTTTTATGTTTTCTGTTGCTGTTTTTGCTTTATCTATCTCACTTTGGATTGATGCTTTTGCGGATTCTACGCTTTGTAGACTTCTAGGACCACTTCCGTCACTACTTTGTAATCTTGCATTTAAACTACCTCCTTTCACAGATTGAGCACTATTAGTTATTTGATCTGCTTTCATTAAAGTAATAACAGCTTCTGTGTAATTTGCATTATCGTTAATTTCTGTATGATTGAATTCGCCTAGTTTTTGTAATTTTGAAGTTGCTAGGTCCCTATATTTTCCAGCACTTTCTAATTCTTTGTTTAGTTGTTTGATTTTGTCGGGAGTATCATAGTCGGGGTTTGTAGTGGCTGATGTTGCACCAGATAATGTTCCGTTTAAAGCACTTTGAGCTAATTGTTTTTGATATTTTATTTCCGAATTATTGAGCTCGTTTGTAGCTTTAGCTTTTTCCGCTAATAGTTTTGTATACTCTGGATTGGTGGTATCGCCTTCGTATTCATAAAAACCTATCTGAGTATTAAGTTCGTCTATCTCTGCCTGTTTAGTAGCTTTTTCTTGTTTTGTATCTTGTAATAATTTTCCAACTTCGTTTCTTTTGAGGTTGTATTCTTTTGAATCGTTTTGGATTCTATCCAACAACATCTGTGAAGCATCTTTAGTCATATAATCCTTCAGTATTATTTTTGGTACCAAGGTCGTAGGTATTTCTACTAGTCTAGGATCAATAGTTTTTAGAATAATGAAAGAACAAAGTACAAGAACCAATCCAATAATTGCATTTTTTGCTCTTTCCAAACCCTCTTTCTTTCCTTGGAATGAACCGTTGTACATGTATTCTATTCCCCCCCAAACAATCATAACTACAGCAATAACTGCAGATATCGCGATCATTAAGTTTATAGCGTATTGAACGTAAGTCTTGAAATCTACTTTTTCTTGCAAGGAACCGTCTCCGCCAGCACAAGTTATACCGTTCCCTGCTACGCAAGGTAGTGGTGCAAGTACAGTGTAAGAATCGGCTGATGATGGAGTTTCTGCTCCGTTTGCAATAGGAGTTGCGGTAAATAGAGGAGAACCGGCCAAAATGGTAACGGCTAGAACAATTATTGGAAATTTAAATTTGTGGAAATGATTCATGGTAGATGATTAGAAGCTGACATTGTTTGTTTTTGAATTACCGGTTTTGAAGTTTGCTGAGAAACCTAAACTGGCACCCTGAAGTATTTTCTTTGTATTTCTTATACGCAATTCAACTTTTGAAGATCCAGATGATTCGTTTGGTGCTCGTAATGTTACAGACTCATTTTCAGCTAATTCAGGATGTTCAACACCATTGATCATCCAAGCAAGAGCCAGATCACCTATTCCTGAGTTTGGTTTATTGAATCCAAAAGGAACACCGAGAACACTAGTTTCTTTTTCTGAACCTATGGAAATGATATTTTTTATTGCTTTGTTGAACAGTGGTCCGTAAAGAGAGTCGTCAAGATAAAATGATAAAGACGGAGACTCGTAAGGTATGGATATGTAACCCGTTGCCCTAGAATCACCATCACGAGTAGAAACGGTAACTGTGATAACAGCGGTACGAGGTACAATATCACCAATCAAAGTCATTGATTGTTTGTTATAGCCAGACTGATCTTCAACTGCAAGGCTATTTTTTTTCCATTTATAAATAAGAGTCTTCGGATCGTATTCTACCCCTTTGGAATCGGCTATATGAGGAACTGCAATAATATTGATACTATTTTGATAACTTACAGGTTGTTTACCTTTGAAAAAAGGGTGAACATAACCGTTGTTTTCTACTATCATATCTACTGAACCAGAACTAATGGATATTGTACCAGCTGAAGTTATACCATTTGTTGTCACAGCCGTTACGTTTATATTAAGTTTTTGACCTAGAGTAGGAGCTTTGATCTCTAGTTTTGTAGCACCTACGTTCTTCTCTACAACTTTACCGTTGATTGTCCATGTAACAGTTGAAGCGTTTATATCTATAGTATAACTTCGGGCAGTGATGGTAACTGTTTGTCCAGGAATAGGGCTATCTGTTGAGGCCGTAATGTCTACTCCAACTCCAGCGGGAACGCCTTGTGCTTGCGCAGTAATAGAAAAGAGCAAGGAAGAGAAAAAGAAAATAGTTAGTAAGAGTACACGATTCATTGATAGTATTTTATCATACTAAAGAAACCTGACCTATGTAGATAATCCCCCATTTGGCGGTCTCACCCCTTCTATATTTATTGATCTAGAAACATTGTTCTGTACATTATATTCAGGTTGTCTCACACCATTATTGTAAAGAGGTTTACGACTTCCAGATAATTTATTTGATCCTGGCATCAATTTTTTACCAGTTTTATCTTCAATTCTTACTAAAATAATCACTGCTAATGCCCCAGCAAAAATAAGGGGGAGCTCTTGGACTAGTGGAATCATTTCGGCAACCATTGAGATGATGGATGTTGCCAATCGTCGCGCATTCAAAAGTCCACAACCAATGCTCCAGAGATAAATACTGACACAGACCCAAAAGATTGGTCCGACAATGTCCCCGACAAACGGAACAAGACTCAATAAGTCAGCAATTACAGCAGTTATTAAAATAACAGAAATTCCCATCCATCCCATTCGGTATTTTTTTCTGGTTTCTTCCATGTTTTTATTACTGCCCTGCTGACTCCAAATCCTTCTTGGCTTTGGTTATTTGCATAACTTGTGCGGGATTGGTTGTGATGATCTGGTCTTCTGTATATGAGGCTATTATCTTTATAGCGACATGTTTCAAGCCTACGAAGAACATTCCCTCTCCTACGTCTGATTCTAGAAGTAGATATTTTTCTTCATCAGTGAGGTTGAATGTCTTTTGAATATGATCAATGATAGTCGGTGATTGTTTTAGAAGAATTTGGATTGATGAGTTTGTGAGGATAGGTAAACCATAAGGAGATTTCAAGAAATCATCCACGTCTTGGGTGATAGTGGCCAATCCAAGGAAATATTTACGTCCACGTTTTGCCAAACCGAATAAGAATGAAGCGGTATCTTCAGATTTCATCATCCACCAAGCCTCATCAATAACTAGCAAACGTTTTTTTAGATTTTTACGAATAGCATTCCATATATAGTGAGTGACGATGTACATAGCTACTGGTTTGAGTTCATCTTCCATATCGCGTAGAGAAAAAACCACGAATTTTTTGTTGATGTCTACATTTGAAGGACGGTTGATGAAACCTGCCCATGTTCCTTTTGTGTACTTGGATAACCTTTGGACCAACGAATCGGCTCCTTCCATTCCTGCCAAAACTAGTTCAAAATCTGACAACAAAGGTGGCTCTACACGTCTAAAGTCTGATTCAGGAGTAATATCCTTCAAGGCGTAAGTTTCTGTGATTGCACGGTCTATGATAGCGTCTTCTTCTTGAGTGAGACCACCTAACATGATGCGGAATAGTCCAACCAAATTGATAATATTTGAACGTAGAACATCGCTAGCGGATTCATCTTCACGAGGTATAGGCAGATCAAATGGGTTTATGTGGTGCTCTGAATTTAGAGAAATATTGAAATATTTACCACCAGTAGCCGAAGCCATGTATTCGTATTCTTTTTCTGGGTCAATAACTATGACATCAGTATCAAACATGAGTGTACGGAGAATTTCTAGTTTGGTGCAGTAAGATTTGCCTGCACCAGCCATAGCAAAAGTTACGGAGTTGTAGTTTCCTAGAAGAAAACGATCAAATAGAACCAAAGATGAGTTGTGGCGATTGATACCGTAGAGAATGCCTTTGTCCGAGGTTAGATCAAATGAAATAAAAGGAAATAGTGAAGAAAGTGGTGAAGAGTTGAGTTTGGAATGGACTGCTAGCAAGTCGTCGCCAACTGGCAGAACACTTTTGAAACCTTGTTCTTGTTGGAATAAAGCAGGTTTAATGTAAACAAGTTTGGATTCTAGTATGGATTTGATCTCTGATTCTAGTTTATCTAGTTCTCCTTCTGAATCTGCGAATATGGTTATGTAAACACCAACATCAAAGAGGTGTTCCTGTGCCTGCATGAGCTGGTCTCGTAATGCTTCTAGATCTTGGTAAGCCGTATCTAGAGAAGGGTCACGAACTAGTCCTTTATCTTCCCTTCGGGAAATCTGACTCTGTACCTCAGCAACTTTCTTTTGGAAATGACGAAGGATTTTGGCTGTGTCTACGGGGTGAATAAAAATAGAGACGTTAAAAACTTTGTCTAGGTTTATAATAGGAGAAAACCAGCTCTCATCTATAAAACGAGGGTATGATATAACAAATAATGTACGTCCAACCTTTTCGCCGAGGTTCAATTCTTTTGGACTGATCTTGAGAGCAGAAGGAGCTATGACATCTTTCAATTCCAAAACCCCAGCCTGATATATTTCTTCAGGCAAGACCGAGATAATCGGTGATTCTTCTTTTTTACCAAATATTTTGTTTAGGAATGACATGTTATGTGATTTGGATTGGCTTCTCTGTCTCGCCAGGATTGAATAATTTGTAATACAATTCTACCACCTCTTCAGTTCCTAGTTCGGCAGTGCGTATACCACAACGAACCAGACCTTGCTCTACTACTGCTGTACGTTGTTCAAGCTGGCTTCGGTATTCTGTAAATTGTTCATCGGCTGTTTCTGTTTGAGTTTTACCTCGGTTTTTACCTGGAAGCATTCTAGAAATAGGATTGTTTGATATAGCTACTGGTGCAGGGTCATAAGGTATGACGATAAAGAAACTTTTTGACATAATACTCGTATTTTCTACGAATGTTTTGACGAACTCTATGTATTCCCGAACTTGGATCTTCATAAGTTCAGTTGTTTGTTCCTTGTAACGATTTTCCAAGAGAGCTATATATGGCCTTATATCAAGTTTTTTTGATTGAATGAATATTTGTATGGAAAAATCCAATGAATTTAGAAAGTTTTGGAATTGCATCAAAATTGAGCTTTGTTCATCTTGTGATTTCAAAGCAAAATTAAGAGAAGATGCTAGTACAAGACTTCTCATCCCACCATTTTTCAAGATGATTACACCATCACGTATTTCTTTGATTGGAACAAAGTCTTGAGTTGTCTTGGATTTTATTGCCATAATTATTTCTGGTTATTTTTTGAGTACAGGCTCTCCTTTATATCCAAACTCCATGTCAAATCTTTCAATCTGCTATCAGAAATTTTGGGAACCATGATGGATGCGTAATTTTTTGCATCTTTTACTGCAGTCTGAATATTTTGAGGTCTGACTTTTTCTTGTTTTTTCCATATGTAGAGTTTATTACCAAGATAATATTTAAATGCTGATTCTACTACGTTCACAAAAGGCTTATTGTTGATTTTGTAGAAAGCGAAAGTGCTTGATATGACCATTATTAGAATAATGGGAATAGCTGATAGAAAGACACTATCTAGAAATATATATACTAAGAAAGATAAACCTCCCCCACCAGCCATGTATATGAACTGTTTCAGCGTTAGTTGGCCGAAGATCTTATCTTCCATCTCGATAAATTGAGGAACTTGGAATCGCATTGGTTACATTATAGCTTATTGTGTCATTCTCGCGAAGGTGAGATCTGTCTCCTGTCTAGAGATAACGAATTTAAAACGGTTCCCTGTATAAATCTGCACCTTTTGGCTTTTGCGGGACCGCTTGAACTATCGGAGGTGTAGCGTTTTCTGAGTTTTCTGTCGGTAGATTTGCTGGGATTGGTGGTGCAGGCTTTTGAACAACCTCCTTTTTTATTGACACTTCTGGCATTGTTGGTACTTTTGATATTGGTTTTACGGCGACATCTTCAGATTTTTCTGAAGAAGTATCATTTAAGGCTTCTAACAGGTGATCTGCCAAAGGTTCTTTGTATTCCTCTGTCTTTGTAGAATTCGGTTCATTTTCAATTGTCATGTTACCAGCTTTTTCTAAGTCTAAAACATGACTTGATTTTGGTGTCTCAACAGCTGGTGGCAAGATGATTGGGTTTATAGGTTTGAGTGTAGGGGTAGTTGATGGTGGTTGAATGGGAGGAGTTGGTTCGGTTGGTGGAGTTTCAATACCCAACTGACTGTTTTGGGGTTCATTAATAGCATTTTTTTCTTCATCAGTTTCTCTTATGTAAGAACGTATTTTGTCGAAGACTTCCCTATTTATGTCCTCGGCAATTGCTTTTGATATATCTTCACTCAAACCTGTTTCATTAGAAAATTCTTTGATGAAATTTTTGGAAGATATTATACCAAGCATAATAAGTCCAATTAGGTCTACAAGTTCACCTAATTGATCTACTTGCAAACTATATTTTTTGGCTACATTTTGTATCGTTTCGTTTATTTCAGGAGAAGTTATAGCCGACTGCAATTCTTTGGGCAGTTTTTCAAATTGAGCTTGTATTTCTTCAGCTGTAAATTTTTTCATACTTATTTTTTATCTTCTTTAGGTTTGTCTTCACCACCTTTATCTTCCTTTGGTTTCTCTTCCCCACCAGCTTCTTCTTTAGCTTGATCGGCTAATTGTTTTAATGCTGCAGAAGTATCTTTCTTTTTCTTTGAACCAGAAGCACGATCAACAGCACCTTGAAGTTCAACATTCTCTCTTTCCAAACGTTTCTTTTCCGCGATTTCCTCACTAGTTAGTAATCTTAATGAACCGGGTTCTGTATTAACGAGTTTTTCAATTTCTTTTATACGTGTATCGTTTTCGACTATTTTAGCTTTATTTTCTTTAAGCATCGCTTCCTCAGTTAGACTTCTAGAAACTTGTTTATTTGCCCTATTATCAAGCATAAATCCTATGACACTATTGTTTCCCCAAGGAATATTTTCTCTATATTCCTTCTTCATCTCTTCTGCCTTTCGTTTTGCTTCTATGTATTCTGCTTCTGATGAGTAGTTATCTCGGTCAACATTTCCAATATGCTTATGTAATTTTTCGTAATTTGTCTTTTTTGCCTTTAATCTATCTTCATAACTTCCTCCCTTCTTTGCTCCAAATCCAGCGGAACTTACACCAGAAAGACCTTTTGATGCCAATCCTCCTAATAATGGAGATCTACTAGCTAATCCCTTTATTGCAGAACTTTCGTTTAATGCGTAAGCGGCTCTACCAAGAGTACGACTTCCAGCTTGGCTTCCAACCCCCTTCCAAATATTCCCAGCATCAAATTTTTTCATACCACCACTTATAAGAGTAGTTGCCATACTGCCCATAGATAGACCTACAAATAACGGCAAGTTGAGCATGAATATAACTAAGACGAAATTCACAGCCAAAATGATGAAAGGAAAAGCCCAGTTGGTACCAGTTGGTAAGTTAGAATTGGCAGACATCATTGCCCCCATGATATTACTTTCATTTAGAATTCTGAGAGCTACATACATGAGAAGTAGATAGACGGGCATGAAAACGAGTTGTGAATATAGGGCATCGTAGAATTTACCCATGTATTTTTCTAGATCAGGCAACATCTTTCCTGCAAACCATAATGGTGAAAAAGCTAGGAGGAAAAGCAGTATTATTAACCTAGAAATGAAAGCTATGGCAGCCAAGATGAAACTAGCCGCTGTTGTGAGCATCATAATAATTCCAGTTATTCCAATCATTATGATTTTGAATGGGTCACTACCAGAAGCACCTAGTTTGTTGCCTTGTACATCATATATCGTCTGTATTTTCAGACTATTCATAAATACATTAGAAATGTCAGAAGATCCGGACTGCCCCACCAAATCAGATAGTGACGATGTTGGACTTATATGTACTTCTGCATGATTTGGTATCATGGAATTGTATATGGCTTGCGAGATGATGTTGGAAGCGTCAATAGCGATACTGGTAAGGAAGAAACTAAAGTTTATGAGAATACCTGCAACAACTATATTTTTTATTGTTTCGGCATAACTAGGACCTTTTCCGTATCCAGTAATCATCTGTATTGCAGCGTAAAGAAGATAGAATATGAAGAAGAGTCCAGTGATATCTCGCAGAGTTTGCCAGACGGTATATATTGCAGGAGTAGCGTCCACGAAGTCTTTGATATGCAAGGTTAATTTTATGGAGACGTCCAATATGTATGCCGCCATAGAGACCAGAAAACCAGTTAACATCAAAGCTGTGTTGACGATGTAGGATAAGATATCGTTTACGAGTCCCAAGAGATTTGAGGATCCAAAAAACATTTCTTTGGCAGCTGAAGCAGCAGCGACAATTGGTGCTTGAGCGTAAGTTGCGTTGGTTTGTATCACGAAAGCCAGTCCTGCGACTATGATGGCGACGAAAATATTTGGAAGGTAGCTTTTTGGTCTCATGATTGGCAATTCTTTCTAATTCGGACGCCTTACTCAGTAATCTTTCTAATAACCCTGACATTCTCTAAGCAACGAAGCCGATTCGGTATTTAATGACTGAACCTGTCTCTGTGTCTCTGAAAGACTTGCTAAAGCGTCATCAAATTTTGGTTGGTAGTTTGTACCCCCTGCTGTGACGAAATCTGTATAATTTTGTGACTGTCTGCTGATATTGTTTAATGAATTATCGGTAGTTAAGAAGTAATTTATATCAGTAAGCTTTTTCTTGTCTGCCAAACTGCTATTGTATTTTAGAGTCAAAGCATCTAGCGGAGGATTGATGGTGTTGTTTATCTTTGCATCTATAGTTGCAACTCTTGCCATAGCGTTGGTTGTATTTTTGTTGATGAAACATGTTCTAGCTGTTGTGTAACGACTCTTGCTGTCGGTTAGTAAGTTAACAGATTGTTTGTATAGAGATACGTAACTCTCCACCTGATCTAGAGATGATGCGACTTGAGGTTGTAAATTGCGAAGTATCTCTTGTGCTTCCCTACTTGAATTTGAATCGTTTATAACTTGTTGAGTATAAGATTGTCCTCCACCAGAATTGCCACTGAGAGAATTGAGTCCAGAAGAGAGCATTGTACTTATCATTTGTGTTACCAAAGCATTTATAACTGCATTTATATTGTCAGCCAATTCTAGTTCGGTTACAGGTACGTTCAAGTTTTTTTGCAAAGTTCCAGAGATGACTGAACCCGGTGTTTGAGTTTCACATTGTTGATATGTAGTAGTTCCGTCTCCGTTTTGAACCTGATTGTTGCCAACTTCAGATACCTGATCTTCGGGATCAACATTTGAAGCCCCTGGGATATCTTTGCAACTTTGCCATGACATGAAACCACTTCCCAGTTGTATATCGGCTTTGATAACATTTTGTCTTGCACTTATCCTTGAACGTAAATCACTTTGTGCAGCTAAGGTTGCTCCGTAAGGATTGTTTTGTTGTTCTGTTGTGAGTGCTATGAATGCTGGCCAACCACCTTGATTGAAATCTCCACCCAAGAAGCCGTTCATTGAACCAGAAGATGAACGAACTGACCTTCCGTTGACGATGATCTCGGGTCCATTTTTCTGTGCCTCAATAATCCTGCCCAATGTACAAGTATATCTCTGGTCCGCCATAGAGGTCTGACCTAGGGCTAGAGATAATGAAAGGTCTATGACAAATGGAGAACAAAGAGATGAAAGAGGTCCATTACCGGCTAGGAATGCTCCAGTTATCTGGTCTCCAACGTCAAGAAAGAAAGCTTCTGGATTGGTGAGAAATGCAGGACTACCTTTGAAACCAGAGTTTATCCAGTTCACTACACTAGCTGTCATCTGGTGAAGTATTTGCTTTGCTATCATTGTAGCGATCTTGTCTAGAGTGAAATTCTTTTGATAGTTCATGACACTCTGAAAATCTTGACCAGTTGATATAGGAACACCTAGCGATGGTGCTGGTGCTTGTGCTTGTGCAGTTTGTATCAAAGGATATACGGATGACACGAAGACAATTGCTATTACACAAACTCCTGAAACGAACTTTTTTATTTTGTTTTTTGTAAACATACAATTGTTATTGTGGAACAGTTACGAATAATATTCCTGGTTCATTGTTAGTAAAATAGACACGATTTGTATTGAAATAACTATTCATACTGAGGAGTGCTAACCTTATAGCCTCTTGTGTAGGGGTATAAAGTTTGATAGCCAGCATACTCTGTACTGGATCGGTAGAAACTTTTTCTAGGCCTTGTGTAACAAAAAGCATGGAGCTCAAAGAGTTAACGAGATTGAGATGGTAATTTGCGAGTGGTCGTGGTACTGGAGTAGCTATGACAGCTCTTATCATCTTATCGTAAGAAGTTATTATAGGTTTTATGTTTTTTAGTAAATTCATATCCCCTTTTTCTAAAGCGTCACTTACTATCATGACAGGATCTGCTCGAGGACCGTCTTTTGAAAAGACCGTTCCTATATTATTTCCGTAACTATGGGTAGTATTGGAACTAGTGTCTTCTATTATTGTCAGATGAGAGAGGTTGTATATTTTTGGTTGCGAAGCAGAATTTATAGTGGTGTTCAAAGTTTGGTCAACAATCTTTTGTACGGATTCATTATCTTCTGATAGATTGTTTTTCTTCAATTCTACGTAACGGGTGAAAAAATCCCTGCTGAGTTGATCGGTCAGAGTTAATTTTTCTTCAGTAGTATTTTTTGTGGAACCGTTTGAAGTTTTTGTAGATACAGAAGTTGTGCTGGATGTTGTCAGAAAAGCTTTTCTCCAATCGGTGTTGGATACATCGGATATTGTATTTTTTTGCTCTTCATTGACGGCTTTTATCTCTACATTTGAAAGACTATTATTTTTAATCAAAATTTGAGGGCGAATATATACCAATGTACAGATTACGATTAATGTACATATAATGGCAATAAGCACCGTCTGTTTATGTGGGTAGTATTTAGCCATACTAATCACAATTATAGCTTAAAAGACAGGTTTTTATCATGAAAATGTGGGGATAGTGTTGATTTTATGAAGGTAATTTGTCGGACAACAATCAGGTGTTATAAAAATGATACTTTTTTAAGTTAAGTGGTATAATTATTCTTAATGATTAAAAAGAATTACACATTTTTTATAATAGTCACGTCAATATTTTTATTGTCTTCAGGAAATCTTGCACAAGCCGTGCAATTCCCTATTTCAAGAACGTTAAAAGTTGGAATGTCTGGAGAAGATGTGAAAGTTTTACAAAAAATACTCAATCAAGACTCTACTACGAGAATATCTAGTGTTGGTATCGGGTCTTCCGGTCAAGAATCAACATATTTCGGTGCTTTAACACGTAATGCAGTCATTCGCCTTCAAGAAAAGTATAAAAATGAGATTTTGACACCAAATGGCCTGTCTTTTGGCACAGGTATCGTTGGTCCAAGTACTCTCAAGGTACTTTCTTTGCTATTTCAGGGCTCGGCAACAGTTTCTACTACAGTTATACCTACCAATTCTACAGCTACAAATATAAATATTCCTACAAATCCCACAATTGTACCTATTTCTACTACCGTAACAGTTCCGAAAGTTCCAGCAAATCCAAATCTTAACAATCTCAGTACCTTTATTGATTCTTTTGAGAAGGTTTCAAAAAAACAAGGCTTATCCAATGAAAGAATTGCTTTTCTTAAAGATAAAATTTTAAAAGATGTTGCTACATCAACAGATCTAAAGAAAGAATTTATGAAATTGGTAGAAAATGACAAAAATATCTCTAAAAATAACGAAATAGACGGGCAATTTCCTATAAAAACCGCCTTTAACGAGGTTTTTGAGCTTCTAAAAGATTCTTTTGTTCCTAAAGAAGCCTTTGCTGGTGTCGGTACACCATTTGGCGGACCACTCATTTATTCATTTTATTGTGATTGTAGTGCTAGTTGGCTTCTCACTATTGGACCTTTGCCTCCTACAATGGTAACTCTTTTAACATATACGGTAGGTTCGCAAGCTCATCTTTCTTATAATATTCCTAAAACAAGTTGGCTTTTGGGAGATTATACAAAACTTACTGGTCAATGTTTGGTAAATACTGGAGAGACTTGCGGAAGTTTACCTTCAGAAGGCCATATAACTCCAACCGTTGGCTCATCACCAAACTAGTTAGGCCTGTTGAGGTGTTTGGAGATATTGATCCAATTTTCTAGTGTCATTTTCTCGGATCTAATTTTCGGGTCAATCTTTAAGGTGTTCCAAATCTCTGCAAGCTTATTTTTGTCCATGATTTCTCCCAAATTGCTTATAGTATATTTGCGTTTATGGGCAAATCCAGCCTTCACAACTGCAAAAAAGCTAGATATTTGGACGTTATTTTCTTTGAATAGTTTATCGGAAATATTTTCTATTGCGAGAATTGCTGAATCAACATTTGGTGGTGGTGTGAAGGCTCCACGAGGCACTTTTGCGACTATTTTTGGTGTACCAAAGGCTTTGACTGATATAGATAATATACTTTCTTTATCATCTTTGGTTGTAATCCTGTCGGCAACTTCTTTTTGTACCAAGAGAATCATTCTATTTGGTTTACGATCATTTTCTAGGAATTTTTCTAAGATTGCACCAGTGATGTAGTAAGGAATGTTGGCAACTATCAGATATGGCTCATTTGGTATGCAGTTTGAGGAATCTTCTAGCACGTCACCATGAATTAATGTTAGTTGTTGTTTGGTTATTGATGTTTGGAATTTGGATCTTAGCAATTCTATTGCTCTATCATCTTTTTCAACCGTTATGACTTTTGCTCCTGTATTCAAAAGTGCTTCCGTCAAAATACCTGTGCCTGGACCTATTTCTAATACCAATTCCCCCTTTTTTATGTTGGCAGATTCAATAATCTGTTCCAAAACATGTTTGGAATTGAGAAAATGTTGCCCTAATGATTTTTTTGCAAATAAAAACATAATTAGAAATCAATAAATAAAGCTTTTGCACCACTTGGTTTTTCTGCCGTTTGTTCTTCTATCAAACTTTTTTCTATATCATCTATGAATTCTGATGGAGTATTCACTTTTTGAGCTCCATATATGCTTCGGATAATAGCATAACTCAAATACACTTTCATTTTTGCTCTAGTCAGAGCTACATAAAAGAGTCTCCTCTCTTCTTCCTCTTCGGCTTCGTCAATATTTTCTTCCTTTAGGTGTTTGAAAGGAAATAGTTCTTGTTCCATTCCTGCAATGAAAACATATTTGAATTCCAAACCTTTTGAAGCATGAACCGTCATGAGTTTTACTGCATCGTTATCTTTTTGTAGTTCATCCTGATCTGTAGCTAGAGCAACGTTAGCTAGAAACGCTTCTATTCCTTCCTCTGGAGGTAAATGGTCGTAGCTAGAAGCTACTGTTACCAATTCTCTAATGTTCAAAAGTCTTTCTTCATCTTCGGCATCACCTTCACGAAGTGAACGTTCTATACCAGTTTCTTGTATTACAAATTTCACTGATTCAGAAGGTTTCTTTTCTATAATTTCGCGCTTGATATCTTCTAGGAGTTTCCAAAAATTAGCAATTTTAATTTTCATGGCTGGTGGCAAAAGATCTTCTCTTTCAGACATGATTTTGGCTACGGTGGCTTTACCTATGCCTCGTACAGGAACGTTGATGATCCTACCTATATCGCTCCAACTGCTTCTATTCAAAGAAGCTTTGATGTAAGAAAGAACATCTTTTATTTCTTTTCTCTCAAAAAATCGCACGCCGATAAGTTGGTAAGGAAGATTTTTCTTTATAAATGATTCTTCCAATACTCGTGATTGGAAATTTGTTCTATAAAGTACAGCAATATCACGAGCCTGAGTGCCGGCTTCTATGAGTGACCTTGTTGTGTCGGCAATATTTCTAGCCTCATCATTTTCTGTATATGAAACTGAAAGAGAAATTTTCTCACCAGAATCATTGTCTGTGTATAGAGTTTTCTTTTTACGTAAACGATTTTTTTCAATGACGTTATTTGCTGCCAAAAGAATAGTTTTTGTTGAACGATAATTTTTTTCTAGTGTAATAACTGTAGATTCTGGATAATCTTTTTCAAAATTAAGAATATTTTCAATAGTTGCACCGCGCCAACTGTAAATATTTTGGTCAGCATCACCAACGACACAAAGATTATGATGTTCTTCAGCTAGATGTCTAACTATTTTGTATTGAACACGGTTTGTATCCTGATATTCGTCAACGTGGATGTATTTCCAGATAGAACTATAGTGTTTGCGTACAGCCTCGTATTTTCCTAACAAGTAAGAAGTCTTCAAGAGGAGGTCATCAAAATCCAAAGCTTTTTCTTTGGCCAAAATAGCGTCATATTTCTCCCAGATACTAGCGACAGTTTCTTCCATGAAATCTTTTGAATGATCCAAGTATTCCAAATATCCTATCCCCTCTCCTTTGGCTCTGGAGATGAGGTTCAATATTGTTCCCGGGTCAAATTTCTTTGGATCAATGGAGACTTGCTCCATGGATTCTTTGATAGCTCTCTTTGAATCGCTACGATCAAATATTGTGAAATGCCTAGTCAAACCCAGTAATGAAGCATTTTCTCGAATGATGTGTACTCCAAGAGCGTGAAAAGTACTAATAAAAGGGCGTTCATTCATAGAAACGGGGATGTTTAGACCGGAATCTTCTTTCAAAAGCATACCCACCCTTTCTCGCATTTCCGTCGCCGCTTTATTGGTGAAAGTTATTGCAAGTATAGAATGTGGAGCAGTACCTTTTTTGATTAAGTTTAAAATCCTGTGGGTTATAGCCTTGGTTTTACCTGTACCTGCTCCAGCGATAATAAGGACAGGACCATCGGTTGTATCCACCGCTCTCTGTTGTGCTTCGTTTAATGATGACATGGAGGTTAGTTTAACACAGAGATGATTGAAAACTGGCAGAACATTCTTTTTGAAAACCTGCGAAAACCACTCTTTTAGAGAGGAGTCGGGTCAGAAAATAACAAAACATTCTTTTTGAAAACCGAGAACTTGTCTGAGCGCAGTTTTAGTTTCTTAGTAAAATGCGAATGTCCTTGGAATTACGAGAGGACGATTAGTCCTCCGTAATTCCTGAGCATTTTACTTAGAAAGTAAACGGAGCGAGTCTCGCAGGTTTTCAAAAAGAATGTTTTGTTATTTTCTGACCTGATTCCGACCACATTATTTGACACCTAATCAATTAAAATGACTGTGTATAGCTATCATTGACAATAAATTCCTTCTTGCTAGTCTAGATAGGTCACTTGAAATTTGATTTAATAATTATGGCTAAGTAGAGCCATATAAATATATAAGTTACCAACACCGAACGAAAGAAAGACCTTTACGGACTATTGCCAGCGCGAACTATATGTTATGAAATTAAATACTCACAAACAAACTAAATATAACCTTACTTTTAAGCGTCTAGCAAACTGGATTGCTATTTGTGTTTCTATATTTATTATAACCATTACTTTCTCAGAGACCGCCCATGCAGGTCTCGTTTCTTTTATAGGTTCAATGTTTGGAAGTGAAGAAGCTTCTGCAAAAATCTCCAAAAACGTATCGGTAAATTCACAGAACATGCCATTACCTATTGTTGCTGTTAATTTTGATCCAAATCCAGACAAATCTTTTGATACGGTACCAGTTGTCGGTGGAGAGACTCTGGTTGCGGATATAGCCAGTACAAATGGTGTTTCAACGGATACTTCTACAAAAATAAGTATTTATAATGTTAGATCTGGCGATACATATTCTGGAATAGCAAAAATGTTTAATGTTTCGGTCAATACAATACTTTGGGCAAATAATCTAACAAGCAAATCTGTTCTTAAAGTTGGTCAAATACTCATAATCCTCCCTGTTACTGGTATCAAGTATACGGTTCAAAGGAACGATACTGTCTTGGGTATTGCAAATAAATATCATGCAGATGCTGGTGAAATATATAGTTACAATGATCTAGATGCGTCATCCAAGCTTGTTATTGGTCAAAATTTAATTATTCCTGATGCTGAAATGGGATTGTCTGCAACTGTTTCAAAAACAATCAATCAAAAACTTATTTATGAGCCAGTCATAGGAAATGTCAGTAACTTACCTTCATATCCTGGATATTATAGTTGCCCACTTATTGGTGGAAGATTGAGTCAGGAGTTGCATGGACGTAATGCTGTAGATATGGCTACGCCTATAGGGACACCTTTGCGTGCTTCTGCTGCTGGTACGGTCATAATCAGTAAATCAAATGGTGCTTGGAACGGTGGTTATGGAAACTATATAGTCATTTCTCATTCTAATGGAACTCAGACTTTGTATTCCCACATGCTTAGAAGTCCTATTGGTCCTGGTGAGCAAGTCTCAAAGGGTCAAATCATTGGTTATAGTGGTAATACAGGTTTTTCTACTGGACCTCATCTACACTTTGAAATCCGTGGTGCCAAGAACCCTTTTGTTGACGGAAGATGTAATTAAAAATTTCTAATCATTGTTAGTGATTCCTGACAAGACAGAATTGTCTTTTTCAAACCCGAGTATTTCTCCCGAGCGACGAGCAACTAGCATTTCCAGAGATAATTAAGCGCCACGAAAAAAATTGTAAGGAGAAATGCAGGAGCGAGGAGTTCCTCGGGATACGCAGGGTTTGTAAAAGACAATTCTGTCTTGTCAGGAATCACCCCACTTTCTGCCTATACTGCAGTGCCTCCAAAATATGATGCTTTTTAACTGAACTGCTCTTTTCTAAATCAGCAATGGTCTGTGCCACCTTTATAACCCTATGAAAAGCCCTACCAGAAAGTTCCAATTTTTCTGCTGATGAAGTAAGTAATATACGAGCGTCATCGTCTAGAATAACAATTTTTTCTATATCCAAAGCATTCATCTCGGCATTGAAGACTTTTTGAATTCCGTGGGACGCAAATCTTTGTTCTTGAATTTTTCTTGCTCCAATAACTCGGTCTTTTATAGTTTCTGAACTTTCTCCTGACGAATCTTTGGCACCAAGTTGTTTGTAATCTACTTTACTAACGTTTAGCCATATATCTAGTCGGTCTATGATAGGTCCGGACATTTTTCTATTGTAAGCTTCAAGGGCTTTTAGGGTACAGGTACAACCATTGCGCCTACCTTTTCCACAAGGACAAGGATTCATAGATGCAATGAGGATACATTGTGCTGGGAAAGTGACTACTCCTCTGGCTCTAGAAATGGTTATCATCCTATCTTCCAATGGTTGACGTAAAGCTTCTATGACACTGCGGTCAAATTCTGGAAATTCATCTAAAAATAATACACCTCTGTGGGCTAAGGTTATTTCGCCGGGTTTTGGAAATCCTCCCCCACCAACAATAGATGGGTATGAGGCTGTATGATGGGGCGACCTAAATGGTGGACGGAATATCAAACCTCGTTCTAGTGTCCTAGCGGTAGAGTGTATGCCAGTGACTTCTATTGCTTGTTCGTACGAAAGATCCGGTAATATTGAAGTGAAACATTGAGCAAGCATGGTTTTGCCAGTCCCTGGAGGACCGCACATGATGATATTGTGTGCACCGGCTGCAGCTATTTCTAAACCACGTTTGGCTGTTTCGTTACCGCGAACATTGTTCATATTTGTTCCAAAAGATGAAGATGTTTCTGGATTTGAATAAATGGTTTCATTCGGTTTTATATTTTTTATACCAGTAAGATGTTCAATGATTTGATTTAAGGTGGAGGCGGGATATGTGGTTATGCCTTGGGCCAAGGATGATTCTTCGGAATTGTCTTTTGGAATGAAAGCTTCGGTGAAACCTTGGGCTTTTGCTTGGCAAAGAATCGGTAATATACCACTGATTTTTCTCAAGTTTCCTTCAAGTGATAATTCTCCTAAAAATAGTTTATTTTCTGGAGAAAAATCTATCTCTTTTGATGCAGATAGATAAGCTATCGCCATGCCGAGATCAAAAGAAGGCCCTTCTTTGTGTATATCTGCTGGAGCTAGTGATATGACTACTTTCTGGTTTTTCTGCTTTGGAGATTTGAAGTTGCTATTTTTTATAGCTGCAGATATACGATCTTTTGATTCTTCTACGGACCTATCGCCGAGTCCAACTACGGAAAATGAATGAAGACCGTTTGAAATGTCTACTTCTATTGTCACAACTTCTGACATGAGTCCTATTAGTTGTGCGCTGTATGTTTTTGCTAAGCTCATCTAATAATCATACAGATACGAGTTAAAATCCTGATTAAGAAAGGTTAAAGAAATGATTAAGAAAAATCCCGAGACAATATCTCGGGATTTTTCTGTTAGTGCTTGTGTTTTATTGAAATTTTTGAAGAAGGGTTTGCTTCTAGACGTTCTTTTTCTATGGGCTCTTTGCAAACCTCACATATACCGTAATTACCATTGTTAATCCTCTCTAAAGCAGAATTTACTTCATTTAACTGTTTTTCTAGCTTTTCCATGACACCTTTGTTGCCTTCATATTCTTCAAACTTGTCTGCAACCTCGTTTTCATCGGCTGGGTCAACGTCCATATTGCCTGAAGTGGCTTCCCAACCTTGTGCTAAAGATGGATTTTTTTGGGCAACTTCACCAAGCTCGGTTTCAAGATCCTTTTTTTCCTCTAATAATTTAGTTTTGAAATGCTCCAAGTCTCTTTTGTTCATAACCTCATATTATCTTATAAGTGTTGTTTTTTCAAGCCTTGAGATTATTTCTTGTAAAGTCTCTTCACTATCCGTTATGACTAGTTTATTGTTGTCTATGAACGAATATAGAAAGATAATGTGTCCATTTTCAGCTATATATTCACGGACATCTTTATTCTTTATAATACGATCTTTGTATTGTCCACGTAATGTTATCTTTGATAATTCGGAAGACGAAGCGTTATTGGGAAATGTTGGATATAGATATTGTCCCAAATCTTCGGGCATAGTCTTTTCCCACTGAATTATTCCAGCGAAAGTGTTTTGGAAGAAGTTGTTTGTCGTTATTACAAAAGTATTTTTTTGTCCATTAGTGCTGGCGTATACACCAAGCATCCAGTCTGTGCCAAGTGATCTACTGAAGATATCTGGAGGTGTTAATCTTGCTATTTCAAGTATCTTTTTGGCCGAAGTTTTCTCGGTTATATCGTTTAGTGTTTTTGTAAGGAGGATTTCTTTTATACTATTTTCTTTTTGAGTTTTGTCTATTTCCTTTTTTATGCGAGATATTATCTGATCTTGAGTCAGATTGTCTATATTTATAATACTTTGACTGTCAGATTTAATAATTGATCTGGAATATTGAGGTTGTGCTACAGGTACAGGAGGAGTTACAAGAGATAATTGACTCTTGGAATAAAAGTAATAAGCAGTATATGCTCCACCTCCTACCAAAATCAGACTCAATATACTTAGGATTAGGTTTTTGATTAGATGGGATGGTTCTTTTTGTTCAACCATCCTTACACGGTCTGCAATCGCTATATTTTCATTGGAGATTATATCGTCTTCTTTGATTGTCTCATTTCTTACAACTTCATTTTTTATAGCCTCTTCTTTTTTGTCTTCAGCTATGGCAAAAGAAGCCTTTGATAGATTTCTCTTGGACATTGCTTCAGCAAAATCAGTCTCGTATGTTCGTATTGGTTTTACATTCGGACCATTTTTTATTTCTACAGGTTTACTGGGTATGGTCTTACCTTCATTTGATTGACTTATAGATGAAACCGCCTCTTGTAAAGAAGTTGGTCTTGCAGGAATGTTTTTTGTTTGATCAACTGGTTTGAAGGAAAAAGTTGTAGACCCTATAGTCTTTGCAGGAGGGTTTGCTGGTCCGTATTGAGAAGTTGTTGCCTGTGGTTTTGGGGTAAGTTCAGGTCTTACAGGTGTTGGAGGATTTGTACCTGGGATTGTTATCTTTGAAACAGCTTCTTCCAGAGTCGTCTTTTTTAGATCTACCTTTGGTGTGCTTATTGGGATATTTATTGGAATAGGTTTTGGAATCTCTGTTTTTATTGGTCGGGCTGTATTTATTGAAGCTGTGGAGATCGCTGAAATTGTCTGTGGTGATATGGGGGCAGGATTTTCAACATCATCTTTGGCGGGTGAGATGTTTAGGTCCGCTGTTATATCAAACATTTGTACGTTCGTAGCTTCATCCTCACGTTCTTCTACGGCAGGACTAGTATTTGGAACATTTTGAACAGGAGCTGGTTTGATTAGATCATCATCCATCTCTCTATTATAGCAAGAGTTATGAGAAACTCTAATCCTCACAAATCTGACTAGTACCTTTTCTTAAATTCCGTCTTTGGTTTAGGGACTTCTTCTTTTTTTGTGAAGAATGTTGGATTTGCAGTTTTGATTGATAGATTGATTCTTCCTTTTTCATCTACTTCTTTCACCGCTACAGGAACTTTGTCCCCTTCTTTGAGATAAGTTTCAACTCTTTCTACTCGGAATGGTGCTATTTCTGAAACGTGAACCAGACCTTCTGCATTAGGACCAATCTTTACGAAAGCGCCGAAGTCCATAAGGCGAACGACTTCACCTTCAAATTTTTCACCGGCTAGATATTCACGAGTCATGCCGTATATGATATCTTTTGCTTTTTGAGCAGTTTCATTTTTACCTGTGATAAAGATAGATCCGTCATCTTCAATAGTAATATCTTCTACGAGTGTAGTGTCACGAATTTCGTTGATAGTTTTACCGCCAGAACCGATCACTAGTCCGATTTGATCTGGTCTAATCTTCATAACAATGATCTCGGGAGCGTTTGGTGAAATCTTGGCTCTTGGTGTTGAAATTTCTTTTTCTATAACATCAAGGATTTGGAAACGTGCGGTCTTGGCTTTTTCAAAGGCTTCAGCAAGTATTTTCAAAGGAATACCACCTACCTTTACATCCATTTGTACTGCTGTAACTCCATTTCTAGTACCAGCAACTTTGAAATCCATATCACCATGATGATCTTCTGGTCCTTGGATATCAGTCAAAACCTTATATTCCTTTGGACTACGCATCATAAGTCCTGAAGCGATACCAGCAACCGGAGCTTTGATAGGAACACCACCATCCATGAGGGCTATTGTAGATCCGCAAACTGAACCCATTGATGTTGAACCATTTGAAGCGAGTGCTTCGGACACTAGTCTGATAGTATAAGGAAACTTATCCTTATCTGGTATAACTGCAGACAAAGCTTTTTCTGCGAGAGCGCCGTGACCGATCATTCTCCTATTTGTTCCACCCATGCGTCCTACTTCACCAGTTGAAAATGGTGGGAAATTGTAATGGTGCATGAATCTTTTATTTTCCTGAGGAACCAAGCTATCCATGACTTGAGCGTCACCAGGTGAACCTAGTGTCAAAATAGAGAGGACGTGTGTACCACCTCGGTAAAATGTTCCTGTTCCATGAAGTATTGGGGAAATACCACCGGCTTTGGCCAATAATGGGCGGATTTCATCCATTGTTCTACCGTCTGGACGCTTGTCGTTATCAATTGCTTCGGAATGTAGCAAGTCGTTGACTGCTTCTTCAAATATTTCATATGCCATAGGCTCATTTCCTTCTGGGAATTTTTCTGCAAATAGAGTTAACCACTTCTTTGTGATTTCCTCTATCTTTTCTTTTCCAGGTTCGCCACTGAAGACGAATTTTTTCAAAAGTGGAGCAATTTCAGTATCAAAAAGTTCCTGAGTTCCTTCGGTTGGAACTGCCAATTCAACTACAGTTTTCTTTTTTCCAATTTCAGACGCTATCTTTTTCTGCCAAGCCTGAATCTTCTCAATTTCTGCTGAAGCTAGAGTAAGTCCTTTATTTAATGTATCTTCACTAACTTCTTTACTTCCAACTTCTATCATATTGATCATTCCATCTTTACCACAAGCGATCATGTCCAAAGTAACCTCAGGGTTTTCACGGTCTTCGGTATTTGGATTGATTATGAAATCGCTTTTCTTATTAATTCTTACAGCAGAAGCAGGGCCATTCCATGGAATATTGGAGGTGCTTAGAGCCAAAGAAGCGGCGATAACTGATATTACATCAGGATCTTCCTTGTCTATTGAAAGAGTTGTGAGTACAACTTGGATTTCATGACGCATTCTTTGGTCAAACAATGGTCGGATAGTGCGGTCTACGATTCTTCCGGAAAGGATAGCTTCTGTAGAAGGTCTTCCCTCTCTGCGTACAAATCTAGATCCTAGAATTTTGCCTGTAGCGTAAAAACGTTCCTCGTAATCAACTGTCAATGGAAAGAAGTCACTATCTTTTGCATTTTTACCCATTACAGCGGTTGCCAAGACTACGGTGTTACCGTAACGCAACATAACTGCCCCGTTGGTCTGGTCAGTAAGATCATTGAACTCTGCTGTGAGAGTTTTTCCTCCGATCTCTAGAGAATATTCTTTTTTATTCATAAGTTTTGTTCCCGGTGTCTGCTCCACCAATTGGCGGATGTTTGAAACATCGAGAGGACTCACCCCTAGATTACAGATTGCAAGGCATTTTTGCTTGCGTGAAAACCTGTGTATCTAGGGATCAGTAATAATTAATAAAGGTACTTCGGACACATCAAATGTAACACGGTCGGCTTGTGTTCAACAAGTAAGGTTTTATTTTTTATCTTATTATTTCCCCTTCCCTCCTGATCTTAGCAAATACTTATTCGGAGCTTGATCTAGGTCCATGAAGTTATCTGCTGCTTCTATAAGCTTAGCAGAAGTAGATTTACCGAATGAAGCGACTTCAACTTGGCAACCTTGGTTCATTTGCAAGTATTCAACGAGCGGTACGAAGTCACCGTCACCAGTTACAAGGATAACTGAGTCTAGTTTTGGTGATAGTTTGACTGCATCTATAGCAAGCCCAACGTCCCAGTCGGCCTTCTTGGCTCCAGAACTAAAGACTTGGAGATCTTTGACCTTGGTTTCTATACCCATCTTTGTAAGTGCCTCGAAAAAGGCGTTTTCTTCACCTGATTCTGTAGCGATAACGTAAGCTACGGCTCGAACGAGTTTGCGTCCGTCCATTGCGTCTTTGACTATTTGACCAAAATTGACTTTGGAGTGATATAGATTTTTACCACTATGATATAGATTTTGTGCGTCTATGAAAATACCAACGCGCTGTTCTTTGTGTTTGATTATTGACATGAAAATGTTTTATAAATTATTTCTTATTAAAAAGTCTTACTAATACAATTATACCCTAATGAGGGTATAAGTAGTTAAATATGAGAGAAAGAGAAAAGACTATTTCTTGAGTTCCAACTTCTTTATGATAGCTGAATAACGTCTTGGATAGTTCTTCTTGAGGTAATTGAGGTGAGTCTGACGATCTGCAACCATGCCTAGGAGACCACGTCTTGAGTGATTGTCCTTGCGATGTTTGCGTAGATGACCTGTTAGTTCGTCGATTCTTTTTGTTAAAAGAGCGACTTGTACTTCCGGAGAACCGCTATCCTTTTCGTGGATGCCGGTTTCTTTGATTATCTTGGTCTTTTGTCTCGGTGTTAACATGGCGATTATCATAGCATGAATGGAATATTGGCGCAAGGACGGCTTTAAGACTACAATGTACCTATGTCGCAAAATATCAATGAGCTCAAACAGCAGTTTTTGGAATATGTTGAGATAGAAAAGGGTCGTTCTCTCAAAACTGTTGAGAATTATGATCATTACATCTCTCGTTTCATAGAATATTCCAAAATAAAGAAGGGTGAAGACATTACAGAAAAGATAGTTAGGGAGTTTCATTTGTGGCTCAATCGTCAATCAAGCAATAGAAAGGCTGAAAAAGAGACTCTGAAGAAGAAAACTCAGAACTATTATCTCATTGCCCTACGTTCTTTCCTGAAATTCTTGGCAAAGCGTGGTGTGAAGTCTTTATCTCCTGAACATATAGAGTTAGCAAAGGTTGGAGAACGTCCACTAGACCTCATAACTTCTGAAGAATTGAAAAGACTTCTAGATTCGTCCAATGGTGATGATTTGAAATCATTACGTGATAAAGCCATATTAGAGCTCCTATTCTCTACCGGTCTTCGTGTCTCTGAGCTCTGTTCCATTTCAAGAGATATAGATCTTAGTGCTGATGAGTTTTCCATAAGAGGTAAAGGAGAGAAAATCCGTGTAGTTTTCCTTTCTTCTGAAGCAAAAAGTGCCATCAAAAAGTATTTGGATAAGCGTGCAGATATAGACGATGCCCTCTTTGTTCGTCTAGGTCGTGAAAATGCTAGAGGTGGTGATTTGCGACTTGATACACGTTCTGTTGAGCGTATTGTGAAGCAATGCGCCATAAAAGCTGGTATATCAAAGAAAGTTACGCCCCACGTCATTCGACATGTCTTTGCCACAGATTTACTTTCCAATGGTGCCGATCTACGTTCAGTTCAAATGCTTTTGGGGCATTCCAATATAAGTACAACCCAAATCTATACTCACGTTACGGATTCGGAATTAAAAAGAGTTCATAAACAGTTTCATAATAAGAGGAAGTAAAAATTATATAGATAATGTTATCATTGTCCTATGCGTATCATTTCTTGGAACGTAAATGGTTATCGTGCCAACGTCAAAAAAGGTGGTTTTGATTGGTTTTTGAGCGAATCTCCTGATATTTACTGTATTCAAGAAGTAAAAGCTGAAGCAGAACAGCTAGAAGCTGGTGTAAGGAATCCTGTTGGTTATTTTTCATACTTTGATCATTCAAAAGGACGCAAAGGCTATAGCGGTGTAGCCGTATATTCCAAAGTTAAACCTACGAAAGTTGAATATGGAATGGGAATCCCAGAATTTGATCAAGAAGGACGTTTTCTAGCTTTATTTTATGAAGAAAATGCTTTTGGTAATAAGTTGGGTAAATTTGTTTTACTCAATGTCTATTTCCCCAACGGAGGTGGTGGTCCAGAGAGACTTGAATTCAAGTTGAAATATTATGATGAGTTTTTGAAATATATAAATGGATTGAAGAAAAATGGTTATGAAGTAGTCTTTTGTGGTGATATTAATACTGCTCATACAGAGATTGATCTAGCTAGACCAAAAGAAAATGTTGATAATACAGGTTTTCTTCCGGTTGAACGTGCGTGGTTGGATGAAGTTGTAAACGCCGGCTATACGGATGTTTTTCGTCATTTTTATCCAAATGAGATTGGTAAATATACATATTGGGATATGAAAACCTTTGCAAGAGAAAGGAATGTTGGTTGGCGTATAGATTATTTCTTTGTTACTTCTGGGATTTTGAAGAAGATAGAAAAGACCAAAATACGAGATAGTGTCATAGGTTCAGATCACTGCCCTATTGAGTTGGTGATTAGGTGATTAGCATAAAAAACGAACAAAATAAAACCGCACAGATATGCGATCAGAATGAGCGCAAGTGTGCGGTTTTTAAGTTCCTCTCAAAATAAGAAAGAACAAGTGGGTCACATGACCCTTAGGTTCAAAAGTCGAACCTAATTCATCCAGACAGTTCCTTAAAGGTGGCGATGTGCAGTCTCTTTTTGAAATTGCTCTCCCGTAGGGAGGCATAAATATATTTGAGAGTCATACATCGTCATTCTTCCTTAGCAACGGAAGGATGGATTTAAAAGTTTTTGAGAGAGACTTCAAACTAGGAGTAGAAGCCTACCTTTCCCTTTATAAAAGAACATTGCTTGTTACGATCACAGAATAATATCAGCGAAATTTTTTCTAACCTCTATTTTTTTCGTGTACATTATTCTGCGATCGTCTCGGACAACAAACTGGTCTGGTACTATTCTATGTCCTTTACAATAGAGTGTAAAGGACAAACTGTGGATAACTCTATAATTATGTCCTTTATCTAACACTGTGCTTGTTTCTAATCTCTTCTATTTCTTTTTCTTCGGCTTCTGCTTTCTTTTCTTTCCCTTTTGTTGCAAGATTATTCAATTCTTCTTCGGATAATGCAATAAGTTTTTGAGTTTTTTCTTCAAGATAATCTTTTGTATTTAATTTTGGATCATCCAAAACCTCTTCCATGAGAGCATTCAAAACCATACCAACTTTTGGACTTGGTGGAATGTTGGCAATCTCCATTATCCTCTTTCCATCAATTTTGAGCATTTTCACAGAAACAGGAGCTCTTACAGCTTCTTCTATCATTGATTTATACTTTCTAAGCCTGTAAGGGTCTTCTTTTGGTCTTCCTGTACCAATACGGTCGCACATACGTAGATTCATAAGGTTCCAGATATTATCTGGTCCGACGTTAACAACCATCCTTCTTACTGCAGAAAGGCTTATTTGCTCAGGATCAGCAAAAAACATGTGCCAACGTACCAATTTAGTCACTTTTTCTATTGTTGCACGTGAAAACTTCAATTTCTCTAGTATTCTACGTGTTTCACGTGAACCAACTACGTCATGACCATAGAAAGTAGGCTGATTTGTCTCACGTGAAAAGTCTTTGGTCTTTGGTTTACCTATATCGTGGAATAAAGCCGATAGGCGCATATCCAAGTCGTAACCCTTGTCTGCTGAATGTTGAACGGTCCTAAGCAAGTGTTCCCAAACATCGTAAAGGTGTGCTTGCGGTTGTTTTACACCAATTCCCTGTTCTAATTCAGGGATAATGTATTGAAGCAATCCTGATTCGTGAAGTAATTCAATACCTTTCTTTGGACTTTCTGACATCATTATCTTGGTAAACTCATCCCTAACCCTTTCCAAGGATACTTCTTTTATTAGTGAATTATGGCTCTGTATAGCCTTGAAAGTTTCGGAGTTACACGTGAAACCTAATTCCACAGCCAAACGAACGGCTCTAATCATACGCAAAGCGTCTTCATTGAAGCGGTCCTTGGCTTCCCCGACTGTCCTTATAGTCTTATCCTGAATGTCTTTTAGTCCACCATAAAGATCAATAGTGTCTTTTATGGCTCCATTGGACAAGTTTATAGCTATGGCGTTTACGGTAAAGTCACGTCTTTTGAGATCGTCCTCTATCTTTGTACTGAAAGTTACCTCGTTTGGGTGTCTGCGGTCGCTATAACCAGTTTCGGTTCGGTAAGGCGTTATCTCTATATTCTTTAGAGTTAAGTCTTCAGTTTGTTCATTTATGACAGCAACTGTACCGAAGGTATTTTCATAGACGGTTTTTGGAAACAAAGCTTGAATCTGGTCTGGTTTGGCATTGGTGGTTATATCCCAGTCCCTAGGCTTTCTTCCTAAGAAGATGTCACGAACACAGCCCCCTACTAGATACGCCTCAAATTTGGCATTTTCTAGGGTTCTAAGGGTATCTGCAACTTCCTTTGGGATTGTTTCATCCTTGTTTTTCATGACATTGATTCTACAATAGTTTGGGGTTTTCTCCAATCAGGTTGTTTGCGGTTGATAAATCCATGCTTGTATTCAAAAATTGAACAGTGTATTATAGTTATGTAACATGACAGCAAGATTAATAGAAAAAAATAAAGCAATAGAGCTACGAAAACAGGGTATGACTTACTCTGAAATAACACAAATAGTACCCGTATCAAGGGGATTATTGTCATATTGGTTCAAAGATTTGGAATTTTCTAGAGAAGAAAAAGAGGGTATTGCTAAAAGGTTAGTTGATAGGAGAGGAAAGGGTATGTTGAAGTCGGCCGCGACCAATCGGCAGTCAAGACTCAATAGGGAAATAGTGGCTTTTGAAGATGCAAAAAAGATTTTTAAGGAAATGCAGACCGATCATCGGTTTTTGATTGGGATTACTTTATATTGGGCTGAAGGTGCCAAAAGACACAATAATTTTCAATTTGTGAATTCTGATCCAGACATGGTTGTTTTTATGTATAACTGGATTCAGAAATATCTAAAGGTTGATAGCGATAGGATAAAATGTCGTCTTTTTATACATAGAGTTCCTGGATATGAAAATATAGAAATGTTTTGGGCTGGTAAATTGGGTGTAAATCCAAGCTTGTTTCACAGAACAATTTATAAGCCAACCAAGCGTATTATAAAGAAAAACCCTGATTATAAGGGTTGTATGTGTCTTTATATAACAGATGTCTATGTCTTCAGACTTATGAGAGCTTGGCAAAAGCTATTAATACAGTATTATGGAGATACGCGCTCGTGGCTCAATGGATAGAGCACTTGGCTTCGGACCAAGGGGTTGTAGGTTCGAGTCCTACCGAGCGCACTACTTCGCAATTGGCTAATAGCCAATTGCTTCGTAGTGCAAGCACAGTATAGATATAATTTGTAAAAAAGACTTAATACAGTTATACTCTTGTTTGTAATCAAAGCGGGTATAGTTTAGTGGTAAAACGTATCGTTGCCAACGATAAGTTGGGAGTTCGATTCTCCCTACCCGCACAGGGAAGAGGTTATTAAATATTGTTGTCTCTAATTAACTTATATTTTTAGGCGTTTTTATTGCGCATCTAATTTTGCATAGGACTTATATGAGACTAAGTCCTAAAGAATACGGCTAAAAATCGTAAAAGTAATGGACAACTGGGGATAACCCTGTGGATTTGGTGTATAAAAGACAGGTTTTATGGCTAATATACGTCAAAATAGGAAGTCTAATAACAAGTTGACAGGGAATAAGGGCGAAGACATTTCCTGTAAATTCCTTGTAAATAAAGGGTTTATTATCGTTGATCGTAATTATAGAAAGGTTTGGGGAGAAATAGACATTATTGCTCAAAAAGACAATATTCTACATTTTTTTGAAGTCAAAAGTGTTACCGTTCAATCTTTTCACGATCTTGGTAATGATACTCGTCGTCCAGAAGATAATGTTCATGGCTTGAAAATTAGGCATATTAGGCGTATGGTAGAAACCTATTTGGATGAAAACCATATAGGACTTGAAATAGAATTTCGTTTTCACGTTATATGCGTCTATTTGAATATGGCCAATCGTATGGCGAAATTAAGAATGATAGAGAATATTATTTTATAATATGTTAGGATAGTTTAGTTATCGGAGCGTGGTGTAACGGCTAACATTCCTCTTTTGGGAAGAGGCGACTCCGGGTTCGAATCCCGGCGCTCCGACATGATAAAAAAAATAGTTAATTTCTTTGATAAATTTGAAGATAATGTACGTGGTCATTTGAGCAGGTATCCGATAGTTTATACTCTCATCGGAGGTACGGCCATTGTGCTTTTCTGGCGCGGTGTATGGCATACAGCAGACATTTTGCAGGCTAGGGGAGGATGGTTGGGCTGGTTATTCTATGAACCAGTGAACGCGATCATCGTTACAATAATACTTCTTGCAACAGGTCTTTTTGTTTCTTCTTTTATTGGACAAAGTATTGTGATGAGTGGTCTCAAAAAAGAAAAGAAAGCTACGGACAAGACTGAAAGGGAGGTTCAAGAAGAGGAAGCAGAGATACATCAGATTCAAGCGACTATAAAAGAGATCAAGAAAGAAGTTGATGAGATCAAAGAAGCAGTCTCTCCTGAAGATAAGTCAGTAAGTAAATAAGTTTTTAAAATACAAATATAGCATTACATCTTGTTACGGGTGGATATTATTGCTAGTATAGATTTTGTTCTCAATCAACATATGCGGGATTAGTTAAATGGTATAACAGCTGATTTCCAATCATCGGTCGGGAGTTCGATTCTCCCATCCCGCACAAAGTAGAATAGGGTGACACAAATATATACCTAAATAGAGTCATTATTTCATTGACTTGACTTATAAAACAGTTATGATATAATACTTATCATAACATAAGTTCTTTGATACTCTAATTTGCGTTCGCCACAGCATTTAGCGCCTTACTTTAGGGCTTTGAGTGCTGTGGCGAAGAGCCCAGCATAATAAACCAGAGCATGCCTTAATAAGGCTCGCTCACAATAAAGAAAGGACAAGCTATTATGAATAGCACGTTCACAATGAGTCAAGGTGCGGGTCAGAAATTGGAATTCGCTTTCCAACGCAACGGCGGTAGTACAGCCGTTTTGGATTGGCTTTCTACTGGTGATAACCTTAAGTCGGTCATTCGGCTCGCTAGTGGCGAAGCGGAATTAATCATCAAGCCCAAACCCATCCTTGAACCAGAACTGGCGATTGACCCTGTTATCCGCGTAGATCGCTCCATTCGTCCTTCATATCCAGATTGGGTGAAGGAAGTGATGCATCCGAAATTGGAGAATGTCGGTCCTACGGAATATGACATCACCAAGGTGGAGCAATGGTTACATGATGGTCAGAAGGATGGGTGTATCGGGGGAAACAAAATCTACACTCATCTCAGGGAAACCGACACGTTGAAGACTTGTCTTGGTCTTCGAGACCTTGAAGAAATCCAGAAGAAAGGTATTGTCTTTTTCAGGAAATACTTTAAAGATAAGGCAGTCTTCGGCTGGGCATCAGTCGTGCGGGACCGCCTCGGTAGCCTCTCTGTCCCGTATCTCTACGGGTGCGGCGACAAGGTGATTCTCAATTGGGACTGGCTCGGCAACGATTGGTACGGGACTCTTCGGCTCTCCGTCACGCAAGTTAGCACTTAGACCTTGGTCACTTTGCACTTTCTGCACTTTGACCTTTGTCCTAAAAATTTGGTGGTCTAACCACTCGGCATGGAATGAGCCGCTGACATTCAAAACCCACATGATGAAATCGTGTGGGTTTTCTGCATATGGTAAACTTATATCTGGTAGTAGGCGAATCTGCTGGCGGTCAAGGCTTCCAGCGGCCGAATCCAGTATCCATAAGCTGAGAACGAGAGCGGTCAACCCAGTAGGTGATTCTGCTGAATCAGGCTTCTCTCGGAGGGTTTATGTAGACACTTCAAAAATTGAAGATACTTGGTGTAAAATGCTATGGCATTAGCTCAGTAGGTCATTCTGCTGAATGAGATGCCGAATTCGATTCAACCTTGAGAGTATTCAAAGGGTGGTGGTATGGGAGGCATTTTGCATATACGTGCGGAACCGCAACGGTAACCTCAATGTCCCGTATCTCTACGAGAACGGCGACAAGGTGATTCTCAATTGGAACTGGCTCGACAACAATTGGAACGGTAACAATCCGGCTCTCCGTCACGCAACTCTCTTCATTTCTCCCTCGTCTTCATGGGGGAGTTTTGTTTATCTCGAGTATTGTCGAGAGATTTTGCAAGTTGTCCACTCCAACCACCTAGGTTGCGACCGATTTCATCGAGTTTTACTGATAGTGCGATGTATTTCTTGTCGTTGAGTGATTTAGTTTCCCATAGGATCATGAGCAATATCTTGAGTGTATCAAGTTTTCGTATAGCAAGTCGGATATACGGATGCTTTTCTTGCTGTGACAAGAAACTGGCGGTGACAATAGCTTCAATTGTTTCAACAAACAATGAATCGATGCGGTACCCGAAGGAGTTCCGATTAAATTTTGGTAAATCTTGATAATAACTATGCCACAACAAATAAGCATTTTTGACATTATTCAAGACCGGCAAAATCCGGTTGGGGGGGGCTTTCATAGTTTGCGACGAATCAGATCTAATCATACCTATGATGATATCATTTCTATCGAAAATCTTCTTTTGGCTTGGAAAGAATTTAAGAAAGGTAAGCAATCAAGAAAAGATGTTCAGGAATTTGAACGTGACTTGATGAGTAATGTGATTTCATTGCATCTGGATCTTACAAATAGGAATTACAAGCATTCGCCATATGAAGCATTTAAAATCAATGATCCCAAGCCGAGAGACATACACAAAGCCACTGTTCGTGACAGACTATTACATCATGCCATCTATCGAATACTTTACACATTTTTTGATAAGACATTCATATCTGACTCATACTCTTGCCGGTTGAGAAAGGGGACACATAAAGCCGTCAATAGATTTATGGTTTTCTCCAATAAAGTCACTCATAACCATACTCGAACTGCTTGGGTGCTCAAATGCGACATACGTAAATTCTTTGCCTCGATTGATCAGCGAAACTTGCTTCAGATTCTTGAAACGTATATTCCAGATAAGGATATCGTTGCTCTTATCTCAGAAATCGTGCATAGTTTTTCTTCAACTGGAAAAGGTGTCGGTCTACCACTTGGCAATCTTACTTCGCAGTTGCTGGTGAACATATATATGAATGAATTTGATCAGTATATGAAACATAAAATAAAAGCGAAATATTATATCCGTTATGCTGATGATTTTGTAATTTTGTCACCTGACCGAACTTGGCTATACCAAATTATTCAAAAGATCACTGATTTTCTGAAGAATAGATTAATACTCCAGCTACATCCAAAAAAAGTCTCTATACGTACGATTGCTTCCGGTAACGATTATCTTGGGTGGATCAATTTTCCTGACCACCGTGTTCTGCGGACAAGTGCTAAAAGGAGAATGTTTCGAAAATTACAATCATGTAACGGTAAATCAGCTACAGTGCAGTCCTATTTAGGGTTGATAAGTCATGGTAATAGTAAAAAGTTGGAAGCCGTGATTAGGAATCTAACAATCAAAACCCAATAGGGAAAATTACGTTTTGATTTATTGCTTATATTCGTTTGTATACGATTGTATCCGTAAAGTCAACTGTACAAACAAAAAACCGCTGTTAAGGCGGTCTTTTGTTCGATAACAATAAGAAGACTTTTGGTGATCCTATTGAGTTTGTTTGTAATAGCCTTACAGAGCTACTATTTAACTGCGTCCTTGAGGGCCTTTGCGGCGCGGAACTTTGGAACCTTCATAGCTGGGACCTTGATGGCCTCACCCGTGCGAGGATTGCGAGCTTCGCGAGCTGCACGCTGTTTTACTGAGAAGATACCGAGACCTGCGATAGATACTTCATCACCCTTCTTGAGTGAATCAATGATGCTATTAATGGCTGTCTCGACTGCTTGCTCGGCTTGAACCTTGGTTCCTCCGAGGATTGCGTGAACTGCATCTACAATACCTGCTTTGTTCATAGTTGTTTTTATTACTTAATAAATTACTAACTGGTCCCGCCCCGCACCACTATCTCCGAGAGGAGAGCGGGACGAGTCTCGAACCGTGGCTATAATTATATAGTAAGCCGTATTATAAGCAACAGGAGTTATACTATTGACATATATAGCCAATTTGTTCTTGAATTTTTTTGAATTAAATTTAAAAAGTAAAATATTAGTACCTACCTTACCTCACCACTTGAAAGTCTTTTGGCTTCATTCATAAAAAATGATTGCCAGTCTTTTTCATCAATCTTTTTAATCATCGTAGGGTAATCTTTCAATTCTTGGCATTTGACGAATTGCGCGGCAAGCTGTAGGGGATCAATGAAATTATCAAATTTTACTTGAGCCTTTTTGGCTAGATCATCAATCGTCCAGTCCTTTTTCTCTTGCAATATGCAGTATAAATCAATGAAATCACGAGAACGAGGTTTTTGGTATATGGTAAAAACCTTATTTACGGCAATATCTAGTAAACTATCAACTGATAAATCATCCAGTTTTTGCTTGAGGTCAATTCTTGCAAAAGGGAAATAGGTGAATTCTGTCTTTATAGAGTCATTTTCCAATTCTAAAAAGAATAGGTTTCTATTAAAGCTTTGCTCATAGGAGACTTTTTTAATACCAGCACTTTTCTGGATTTTCTTAAATAGTGTAGAAATAGCTTGTGGATCAAATTCATTTTCGGAAAAGAAATCCAAGTCTTCAGATAGGCGATGGTGGAGATAAAATTCTGTCAAAGCGGTACCGCCAGTTAAATAGAAATTGTCGGTTATCAGGCTTTCTTTGGCAAGAATTGAAAGCAAATTCTGTTGATTCTTGGAGAGAATTGACTGCATGTTTATGTAAGCTAGAAATTATGCAAATAATGCAAGAGCGAGAGCCTTGCGTTTCCAAGGATCTATATCTAGGCGATCCCAGAATTTAAGTAAATCAACTTTACTCATGATTTTCTCACCGATACCCCAGTTTATACGTTGCTCAAGCTTCCAGATGGTATGTGCCTCTGGATTCTTGACAAGTTCTTTTTCATCAACTGACCAATGCTTATTCATTGCTATATTATACCATTTTTTCACAAAAAATACCCGAAGAATGATTTTCTAGGGGTATTTTTCTGTGAGGTCGGACCTCGTTTTTTACCTAGCGAACTCAATAGTCCTTGTTTCTCTGATGATAGTAACTTTGATTTCACCAGGATATTTCAAGTCTTTTTCTATTTTGAGGGCTATATTGCGAGCTAATTCCTTGGCTGCGACATCATTGATCTCTTCTGGCTTAACGAATATTCTTATTTCACGGCCAGCTTGTAGAGCGTAAGATTTTTCAATACCAGGGAATGAATTAGCTAGAGCTTCTAGATCGCCGAGTCTCTTCAAATAATTTTCAATGTTATCACGACGAGCACCGGGACGAGCTCCGGAAATTGCATCGGCAGTTTGGACGATACGAGATTCAACTGTTTCGTAAGGATATTCCTCATGATGAGCTTGCATAGCTTTGATGATCTCTTCTGATGCACCAAACTTTTGCAAGATACGACGACCAATGTCTACGTGAGTACCAGCAACTTCATGGTCTAGAGCTTTACCTAGATCGTGTAGAAGAGCACCAGCCTTTGCAACTTGAACATTGGCACCTAGTTCTTCGGCTATCATACCTGCGATGTGTGCCATTTCTATGGAGTGTTGCAAGACATTTTGACCGTAACTAGTACGGAAATGGAGACGGCCTAGAATAAGGAGAATTCTAGGGTCTAATCCTATAATACCGCAATCATAAGCAGCTTGTTCACCCTTTTCCTTTATGGTTTTATTGATATCTTGTTTGGCTTTTTCTACAACCTGTTCAATCTTGGCTGGTTGAATACGACCATCTTTGATGAGTTCTGAAAGAGCTATTCTTGCGATATGACGGCGAACTGGATCAAATGATGAAATAGTAATAGCTCCTGGAGTATCATCAACCATGACTTCAACACCGGTGATACGTTCAAAAGCTTTGATATTACGACCTTCTTTACCGATGATTTTACCTTTGACATCATCACTAGGAATCTCTACGGAAGTAGACATGACATCTTGAGCAACTGATGAAGCAAGACGTTGGATAGATATAGCCAAAATATCTCGAGCTTTTTGATCTAACATTTCTTCGCCATGAGTATCTAACTTATTCATACGAACAAGCAAGTCTTCTTCGGATTGTTTTTCTACGAGCTTGATGAGTTGTTCTTTGGCTTCTTCTGACGTTAATTTTGCTATTTTCTCTAGAGCAGACTTACGATCTTCTTCCATTTTGTCGGCTTTTTCACGAATAGCCTTTATTTCAGCCACGCGTTGCTTGATCATTTCTACTTCTTTGTCTAGATCTGACTGACGTTTGTCCAATAAATCCTCTCGTTTTACGAGACGATCTTCGGTTTGATGAATCTTATCTTCTTTCTCTTTGATCTCTATCTTTGCATCGTCGTGAATTTTGGCGGCTTTGGCTTCGGTATCAGCGGTGATCTTTTTTGCTTCCTCTTTGGCAGCAAGGAGCATTTCCTTGATCTCAAGTTCCATAGAACCCTTTTTGCCCAATGAGATGATCAGTCGTAGATAATATCCGACAGCCACACCGACAACTCCGGCGATGGAGAGGTAAAGTGCGACTAGTTTGAGTGACATATACGGATTGGATCCGCCTTTTGCGAACTATTGTGAAAGTAACATATGAGTTTTTAGCTGGATCTGAATTGTAAGTTGTTTCATAAGTTTGAACGTCACGCCAAGTTCGGAAAAAACGGTATCAAAATTAAAATTTAGTAACAATTGTATCTTATAACAGAGGAGGGCAGTTGTCTAGTTTTTCGTACTTGAAAAAAGATGTCACATGATGTATCGTATGTCAATAAAGCCAAATAATTATACAGAATCATATAGTAACCATATAAAACCATGTTAATACCAACAGTAATAGAAAAATCAAGTTTTGGAGAGCGCGCTTATGATATATATTCTCGTTTGCTAAAAGATAGCATCATTTTTCTTGGCGGGCCTATAGATGACCATACTGCCAACTTGGTAATTGCTCAGCTTCTATTCTTACAATCCGAAGATCCAAAGAAAGAGATTTCTCTTTATGTAAATTCTCCTGGCGGTTCTGTAACAGCGACTTTGGCTATCATAGATACGATGCAACATATTAAAAATGATATTTCTACAGTTTGTGTTGGCCTTGCGGCATCGGGTGCAGCCTTAGTTCTCTCTGCTGGTACAAAAGGAAAGCGTATAGCCTTACCAAATTCTGAAGTTATGATTCACCAGCCTTTGGGTGGTGCAGAAGGTCAGGCTTCTGATATTGAGATCAGTGCAAAACATATTTTGAAGACTCGCTTGATGTTGAATAAGATTCTTGCAAAAAATACAGGTCAGACTTTGGCGAAGATTGAAAAGGATGTTGATCGCGATTTCTTCATGGACGCAGAAGAAGCTAAGAAGTATGGGTTAGTCGATCAGGTTACATCAGTCAAGAAGTAAGACTTGTAAATTTGACGCGCTTCGTTGTCGCTTCACTCGTTTGTGACTAGGCAGTATTATTCATACAGCCTAGTCACAAGCCTCGCTTGCTCCTAGAATCGCATTCAAATTTCCAAGTCTTTACAGTTATAATTGAAATATTGAAATCATGAGACTCCATCGTTTTTACATTTCAGAAAAAATCGGTGTCAAAACCGAAATCACGGTAAACTCTGTTGAATTGGTAAATCAGATTCAGCGAGTTTTTCGTTTGAAGAAAGGTGATATGGTAATTACCTTTGACGGATCTGGTCTTGATTTTGAATGTGAGATTGTTGGTCTAGAGAAAGAAGCCGTTGCTTTGAAAGTTATAAAATCAGAACCAAGTCGCTTTGTACCAAAGAGAGAAGTTTATCTTTATCAGGCTCTCGTTAAGAAAGATAATTTTGAATGGATTGTTGAGAAAGCTACAGAGTTGGGTGTAACTCATATTATTCCTGTTATGGCAGAACGTAGTGAGAAGAAATCTTTGAATGAAGAACGTTTGAAAAAAATTGCAATTGAAGCTAGTGAACAAAGTGGTAGAAGTGATGTCCCAACAATTGGTCAAATTATGAAGTTGGAAGATGTGATTCTTGCGACGTCTGGTACTGTGAATTTAAAGCGTTTGGTTTTTCATACAGAAGGTTTGAATTTTGCGACTTACCAGTTAACGAATAATGCCGTAAAGACTAGTTTAGTTGGAATTTTCATTGGTCCAGAAGGAGGTTGGTCTGAAAAGGAAATTGAGCTGTTTCACAAAAATAATATGGACATAGTCTGTCTAGGTAATCAAGTTCTACGATCAGAAACCGCTGTCATTGCTGCCCTTTCCAGGGTAGTGCTTGAGTAATAGTAATTTCATCAGGTAGTAAGTTTCACAAAAAAACACCCTGACAAGTTCAGGGTGTTTTTTTGTATTTATTATTTCTTGCTTTCTTTTTCCCCAGATTTTTCTAACATCTGAAAGACTTTTTCATTTGTTAGAACTGTATCTGCGTATACAGCAGCTCTTTCTTTATCAGCATCTTTGTAGTGTTCTACTATATGAGCAACTTCGGCCTCAATCTCTTTTTGATCAGGTTTTATTTTCTCGGCATCTGAAATGGCATTCAAGATAAGTTGTAGTTTTGCTTTCTTCTCGGCATGAGGTAACCATTCTTTTCTTATTTCTTCTATGGTCTTTTTTGCATGCTTCAAATAATCTTCTAGTTTTACACCCATGCGTTCTATGTCATCTTCAAATTGACCTTGAGTACGATTGAGTTCGGTTTCGATCATGATGTCAGGTATTTCAATAGTTGTTGCATCTGATAGAGCATCAGCTATACGAATGCGAAGTTTTTCACGAGCTTCATCTTTTTTATTTAAACCGATCATCTCACGGATTTTTTCTTTGAATTCAGCTATGTCTTTGAATTCTCCCAAAGATCTTACAAATTCATCATTGAATTCTGGTAGGGAATCCATAATAGCTTTTTCGTGTTCCTCTGGAGACATTTTCTTGTGATCATGACCTTCATGAGAAGCGTGAGACTTTCTAACTTTCAAGATAGCATCTTCAATATCTTTTTCTTCAACTTTGATTTCATTCTTGGAGTCCTTCTTTACTTCTTTCTCAGCAATCTTTTTGTAATCAGGTAATGTGACGACTGGGACGATGGCAGTGATAGCTTTGAATTCTATAGGGTTACCTTTTGCTAGTTTGGTAATCTGAACTTGAGGTCTACCGATAGCGTCTATTTTATTATCAATCAGAATTTCAATATAAGCTTTTGAAAGGGCAAGTTCTGCCATTTCTTCGTTCACAGCTGATTCACCGACTTTGGAAACAAGTACGTTTTCTGGAACCATACCCTTACGAAATCCATCTACAGTGACAGATTCATTTATATTTTTTAATGCTTGCTTACGGAATTTTTCCCAAACCTCGGTAGGTATGGAAGCACTTATCTCAATTTGAGATTTGGCCAAACTCTTTGTAACAGCGGTGCTATATGATTTCACCGCTTCTTTTGGGGTTGAAGATTTATTTGTCATGAAAGCCAGTCTAACGAATAGGGGACAAGTTGGCAAGGTGTTGATGGTAGTGCCACAATCGCAAGAACATTCCTCTTGAAAACCGAGAACCTGTCTGAGCGCAGTTTTAGTTTCTTAGTAAAATGCGAATGTCCTTGGAATTACGAGAGGACGATTAGTCCTCCGTAATTCCTGAGCATTTTACTTAGAAAATAAACGGAGCGAGTCTCGCAGGTTTTCAAAAGGAATGTTCTTGCGATTGTGGCACTAAAAAATCCCTTGCAAACTTGCAAAGGATTTTTTAACGGTAACGAGAGAGTAAGGTTGTTAAATACTTTGAGCGTCAACACCTTCAATGGAAGTGTCTAGATCTGCTTGGAGAGATTGGAGATCGTCTGATGTTCCTGTTACAGGCTTGATTTCCGCTGGAGTCTCGGTGACTACAGGTGTTGTATCTGTTGAAATGAGGTCGTTTATTGCTGTTGTATTATCTACTGGTGTAGATTGCTGATTTACTCTTGAAGCTAGTATATACAAAGCAACAACTATCAAAATGATAATGACCACAAGTCCGGCAACAATAGGTCCAACTTTCTTTGGGGTATTTTTTACTACATTTCCATTATTTGCAGTGTAAATAGGTGGAACGGTATTTGTTGGAGTAGGCTGTTGAATCGGAGTTGAAGGTCGGATTGGTGCTGGGGCTGTAAATGGTTGGACTGGGGTTGAGGGCTGAACTGGTGTTGGAGCTGGTACTGGTGCTGGTGTTGGCGTTGGAGCTGGTTGACTTGGTACGTACTGTTTTTGTATTGGTTCCATGTTTTTATTAAAAATTGTTAATTATGTGGGTTATTAATTATTGTGCTGTTGTAGAAGAAGCCGTGCCATTTTTCAATCCCATTGCCTGAGCAATCGCAACAACTACATCATTTAAAGATTGATGAGTGTATTTTATAGTCTTTTGAACATCATTTATAAGTTTTCGTGCTGAATCCAAGTTGGTGGAATCTGTTGTTGAAGCTGTAGAGTAAGCTTTTAAAGTATCCATTGAAGTTTTTAATTGAATCAACTTTGTATCAGCAATACCTAAAAGTTGTTTTGCTTTTGTCATATCTCTACCACTTTGTTGGTCTTTTTCTATTCTAGAACCAATGCGTTTACGTAATTCTGTTAGATTTTTGACAGCAACTTCAAGTTGCTTGGCAACATTCTCCTTCTTTTGACGAATAGTAGTTCGTTCATCTTCTTGACCATCGCGACGCATCATAGGTGTTGTAGAAGCCCCTAGACGTCTCTCGTTTTCTAGACGAGCTTTTAATTCTGCTGGATTTTGAGGTGGCTTATTTATCGTATTTACGATTCGTGGTGAAGTAGAATTATTGGAAACAGATGAGGTTGTCGCTGAAATACGTTTCTCTGTCAAGATATTTCTGGTTTCCTGATTGATTTTGAGGTTTTGAGCTTTTGACTCAAGATCAGCACGGAGCTTCTCTCTGATATTCGCTGTATTAGTGGCTGGGACACCATTTAGGGTATTACCAATACTTGTTGCGGAAGTTGTATCAACGATAGTTTGAGCCTTCGTTGCATGATTGTTGATCAATAAAACTGTGAAAATCGCAATAGTTAGGATAGTTACTGTTTTGAGGGTTTTTGAATAAATGGGATCTTTTTTCATATTATATTTGTATATATTATTGTAATTACAATTGTTAACGATGAGAACTATTCTACCATGGTTGAAAACAAAAAACTGCATGCGCTGTGCATACAGTTTTTTGTTAATTCTAGTTGTAAGTAAGATTACATCAAGAAAGCGACGATCAATAGAGCGACAATGTTCAAGATCTTGATCATTGGGTTGATAGCTGGACCAGCTGTATCCTTGTAAGGATCGCCGACAGTATCACCGGTAACTGCTGCCTTGTGAGCGTCAGAACCTTTTCCTCCATGATTACCTTGTTCAATATGTTTCTTTGCATTATCCCAAGCACCTCCTCCTGATGTCATAGAGATGGCTACGAATAGTCCTGTAACGATAGAACCTACGAGCAAACCTCCGAGAGCGACCGGTCCGAGGATAAATCCAACCAAGATAGGAGCGAGAACAGGGATGAGAGCTGGTACGATCATTTCCTTGATAGCTGCAGATGTGACGATGTCAACACATTTTGCATAATCAGGCTTTGCTGTGCCTTGCATAATACCCTGGATCTCACGGAATTGACGACGAACTTCATCAACGACTTTACCAGCAGCCTTACCTACAGCTTCCATACATAGAGCGGCGAAGTAGTAAGGTAGAAGTCCTCCGATAAAGAGACCGACGATAACTTTTGGATCACTCAAACTAAAGGCGAAATTACCGCCGGTAGCCTCTGTGTATGAGGCGAATAGAACTAGAGCAGCTAGACCAGCAGAACCGATAGCATAGCCCTTTGTGACAGCTTTGGTGGTGTTTCCGACTGCATCTAGAGGATCTGTAACATCACGAACTGCTTGTGGAAGATTTGCCATTTCAGCGATACCTCCAGCATTGTCTGTGATAGGACCGTAAGCATCAATAGCAACGATGATACCTGCCATAGAAAGCATACTCATAGCAGCAACAGCGATACCGTATAGTCCAGCGAAGTAGTAAGCAGCTAGAATACCAGCAACGATGGTGATGAGAGGCCAAGCTGTGGATTTCATTGAGATAGCTAGACCTTGGATGATGTTTGTTCCATGACCAGAAGCAGAAGCATTGGCGATGGATTGTACAGGTTTGTACTTTGTTGATGTGTAATATTCAGTGATAACTACGAGGAAACCTGTAACCAAGAGACCGATGATAGTTGCGCCGAATAGATTGAGAACACTATAAGAACCGTTACCCTTCATGATGACGTTTGTAACAGGGTAGAAAGCAATAGCAGACAAAACTCCGGCAACGACTAGGCCTTTGTACATAGCACCCATGATGTTTCCAGATTTACCTAGTTTGACGAACCATGTTCCGATGATAGAAGCGAAGATTGCGACTCCACCGATAGCAAGAGGATACATGAGAGCACCGTTGAAACCTTGGAATAGAGTTGCACCGAGCATCATGACAGCAATAGTAGTAACAGCGTAAGTTTCAAAGAGGTCAGCTGCCATACCTGCACAGTCACCGACGTTATCTCCTACGTTATCGGCGATAACTCCAGGATTTCTTGGATCATCTTCTGGAATACCAGCTTCAACTTTACCAACGAGGTCTGTACCTACGTCAGCGGCTTTGGTGAATATACCTCCACCCAAACGGGCGAAGACTGAAATCAAACTTGAACCGAAAGCTAGACCGATGAGAGAAGCGACACTTCCTGTAATAACATAGAAGCCAGTTACTCCGAGAAGAGCAAGACCAACTACTAGTAATCCAGTAACGGCACCACCTTTGAAAGCCAAAGATAGGGCTGATGCCAAGCCACTGCGTGCAGCTTCGGCTGTACGGATGTTTGCACGAACAGAGACGTTCATACCGATATAACCTGCCAAAGCAGATAATACGGCACCAACTACGAATCCTAGAGCAATCTGGATACCGAGGAAAATCCAGAGGACGATAAACAATACGACAGCGATCATAGTGATTGTGCGGTATTGTCTATTTAAATAAGCTTTTGCCCCGGCTTGAATAGCGGAAGCAATCTCTTTCATCTTGTCGTTACCGGCTGGCTTCTTCATGATTGAAGCGGCCAATGATAGGCCGTAGACGATGGCGACGATTGAAGCAACGAGGGCGAATATTTCGGACGAATGCATGTTATTTATAGTGATTATTAATATTTGCTGCTAATTTGTAGCAATACGCGAGATTCTAGCAGATATTTGAATGATTTGCTTCTTGACATGTGAGTTATTTGTGATATAAGATAGAGAGTAAGTAGTTTTTTGACACATAAAAATTAACATAGAAAAGAGGTTATTATGCAACCAATATCATTAAAGTTTGTCCATGGTGTTTTTTTAAATGCTATGGCAGTAGGTTGGGCGCAAAACGTTCAAGAGATTGAGGTTTCGGAGTTTCCAGGTTCCAAAGCAATTCCATTTGTTTTTGGAGATTTCCGTGTACTTGATATCTATCTTGTGACGCCATCTTCAAATCTAAGTTCTGGTCTTACGACAATTTGGTACAAAGAAGATCCTGTCTGGACTATGCACTACGGAGGCTGGTACACAAATGTTGCGATACCCTTCCTGAAATCATGTTTACATAGAGCATATGTCACTGAGCGTCGTTTTTACGGCGGTCGCGGACCAGTGTTTGTTCGAGGTGAACGTTTCACTTACGTAAACAAGATTGAACGCAATGACTTCGCCAACTTCGCAGGTGAGGAACATGTGTTAGATTTAAACGAGCAGTGCCTCGGTTTTCATTGGTACCGAGGAATGTCACTGATTGGAAACGATCAATAATTGGAAAGGAGTGCTTTACTTATCTGCCCGACGAATCGTTACTGATTTGTCGGGCAGTTTTATTTGGCTTACAAATGTGTACGCGCGAGATGTGTCTCTAAAGTAAAAAGAAAATGTGACGGATTTTTCGTCACATTTTCTCCATTACCAAACAAAAAAATTATTTTGAATAGATTGCAAAAAGTTTTGAGGTGGTATAATTCACGTACCTGCCTACATTATCAGAATTAATTTAAAGATTTCAAAATGATAAAAACCGATACAGCATTGGTTCCAAAACATCAGCTCTTGGATTATGTTTCCAAGAGGGAATTTAACGATTTTGTAGCAGATATGAGAGATTTTAGAGAGGTAACAGAGACAAGGTTGATTGCTTACGATAAGCGTTTTGACAGTATAGATAGACAACTCCTCGCTTTAAACCGTAACTTCGATCAATTCAAAGAAGATGTAAGAGTTCAAAACGGTGCCATGATGGATAAATTTGATGAGAATATGAAAATAACTCTTGAATATGTTCAAAATATTGAGAAAACAAAAGTTGATGAAAAAAGATTTGAGGAATTAAAGGAGTGGGTTAGTAATTATTTAAGAAAATAATTATACACAAACAAAAAAGAGGCTCACTGCCTCTTTTTTGTCTTATAAATTTTAATCCAATTATTTCTTTTCAGCCTCTTCTTCGTCCTCACCGCCAACTTTCAAATCTTCAATTCCACCAATTGATTTGATATCAATTTTCCAACCAGTAAGCTTTGCGGCTAGACGAACGTTTTGACCACCCTTACCGATAGCTAGAGATTGTTCATCTTCAGTTACGGTGACTATTGCACGATGTTCTTTTTCATCTAGTTCAAGAGAGACAACCTCAGCAGGAGATAAAGATTCTTCAATAAACAGAGCAGGATCCTCATTCCATTCTACGATATCTATTTTTTCACCAGAGAGTTCACTAGTAACGGTTGTAACACGAACACCTCTTTGTCCAACCATAGAACCAATAGGATCTATATGGGCATCATGAGAGATGACAGCAACCTTGGAACGTGAACCAGCTTCGCGGGCAATAGTTTTTATTTCTACTACACCACTAGCGATTTCAGGAGTCTCTGTTTCAAAAAGTTTTGCCAAGAATTTTGGATGAGCACGTGAGAGTTTCAAAACAATGCCTTTTGGTGTTTCTTCTACGGCGTACAAATAAGCACGGATACGATCTCCAGTTTTCCAGCGTTCACTAGGAATCTGCTCCTCGTAAGGAATAATACCGACAGCACGTCCCATGTCTATATATACAACGCCACGTTCTACGCGTTCTACTATACCAGCGACAATGTCACCCTCTTTTTTACCATATTCACTCATAACAGAGACTTTTTCAGCCTCACGAATCTTTTGGATTATAATCTGCTTTGCTGTTTGAGCGGCAATACGGCCGAAGTCAGCCTTGGTTTCTAGAGGAAATACCAATTCATCACCAATAACAACGTCTCTCTTTATTTTGCGAGCGTCTTCAATGAACATGTGTTGTTCTGGATTGAAACGGATTTTGATGTCTTCCAAGGCTGTATCTTTGAGATTTTCCTGATGTTCCTCATCACCCTCCATGATGACTTGGTTGCGGTCAACTACAATTTTAACCTGCCAGAATTCTACACTTCCAGAATTTTGGTCAAATGAAGCGCGAACTATCTGTCCTTTTTTGCCGTATTCCTTTTTGTAGGCTGTTGCGAAGGCCATAGAGATGGCTTCAAGAGTCTTTTCGCGGGGAATACCACGCTCTTCTTCCAATTGCTGTACTACGGAGTTTATTACTTTTAGATCAAACATGTTGTTATATTTAGTTTTTATTAAATTTTTACCCTTTTAACAAATAAGTTCGCCGGTGGGCGAACAGATACGTAACGACAACAGTATAGCATAGGTGTCAATTTGAGGCAATTTTTGCCGGCTTGGTGTGTAGGCTTGAAAATCTTCTGTATATTTAGAATCATAAAGTTCCTAGTATACTAGGAACTAGGAACTTTTTATGCTATACTTGTTCCATGGACCAGAAGACATCAGAAAAAATTATTAATTATATAAAAGATAAAGGTCAAGCGTCAGGTAATGAGCTGGCTGATTTTCTTGGTATTACAACTAGAGCAGTTAGAAAACAACTTTTTAATTTGTTGGAACAAAATCTTGTGCACAAAAGAGGTACACCTCCAAAAGTGTACTATTTTATTAATGACATAAAAAAGGATGTTATTTCCGAAATCATCTTTGATAAGAAAACAGAGAAGATTATAAATGAAAATTTTCTTCTCATATCCCCAAGCGGAGAAAGGAAAGAAGGAATTATAGGTTTTATAGAATGGTGCAATAAGAGAAATGAGAATCCTATAAAAACAGCCAATGATTACGTCCAGTCGTACAAGAAATTCTCCGAGTATAGAAAAGATGGTTTTATAGATGGTAAATATAAAATTAAACATACATTCAAAGAAGTATTCCTTGACGAAGTTTTTTATTTGGATTTTTATAGTATAGAAAGGTTTGGTAAGACAAAACTCGGTCAAATTTTGCTTTATGCAAAACAAAGTCAGAGCAAGGAACTTATTCGTGAATTGATAAGTGAGATAAAGCCACGTATTGAATCTTTCATAAAAAAATGGTCAGTAGATGCTATTGGCTATATTCCTCCGACTGTTAAAAGAGAGTTACAGCTTATGAAAGAGATAGAAAGACAACTCAATCTTTCTGTTCCGGTCATTTCATTGGTAAAGGTGAAAAAAGAAATATCTGTTCCACAGAAGACTCTTACTAAACTAGAGGATCGTATTGAGAATGCTAAGTCCACAATCATTCTAGATGAGTCTAGGAAGTTCAAAACCATTTTGCTCATAGACGATGCTCTGGGATCTGGCGCTACTTTGAATGAAACGGCCAGAAAAATAAAAAGTCAAAATATAGCAGATACTGTAATTGGTCTCGCTATAACTGGAAGCTTTAGTGGTTTTGAAGTTATTAGTGAAGTGTAAGGGTCTTAATTTATAATATACTTATTGAATTCAGTTCTCCCGAGTTCAACAATCAATTGCATGTACTCATCTAGTACAAAATACTCGACAAGTTTGAAGTAGGATGATATGTTATGAAAAATAATGAGTTCATTGAGAGGCTTGTTAGAAGTGGTTCTAATGGCATAAAAACATGCTTTTAGAGTTACTCTTATAGTCAAACTATAATAAAAAAGAAAGGACGGGTAAATGAATGATTGTAAATAGAGTTAAAGGAGACATATTCTTGGCGCCACAAAAGCATATCGCTTTTGCAATCAACACTCAGGGTGATAATGACGATGGGTTTGCAGAACAGGTATCTTTGCGAATAAAATGGTCGGAACTTATTCGTACTGGTGGAAATCAACTCGGCGAAGTGCTCATACGTAAGGATGGTGAGAAGACTTACTATGCTCTGGTTTGCCATTCGCTTGATAAGGGTGGTTGGAACGACACACCACGCGTCGCTCGGGAATGTCTCGATAAAATCGAGGCGCCCGACGATGAGGAAATTGCTGTCGTACTGATGGGTTCCGGATTCTTCGGTAGGATGCAAGGTGCAGACGTGGAAGCTATCCTTGGGGGAATTGAACAATCAAAGAAGAAACTTGTTGTTTACACACTCTGACTTACTGGAAGTTCAAGCTTTCACACCCCGCAATCTGAAATATGGTTGCGGGTTTTTGTTTTTATTAAATTGTATTGTAAGTGCAAAGTGAAAAGTGCAAAATGCAAAGTTGTAGTGAAAAGTTATTGAGTTTTTGAGTTAGATAGTATTTGAATATAATAACTATTAACCATTAACTAAAATTTTGCATTTTGCACTTTTCACTTTGCACTAAACATCGCCCCTTTTAACAAATAAGTTCGCCGGTGGGCGAACAGATACGTAACGACAACAGTATAGCATAGGTGTCAATTTGAGGCAATTTAGAGTAGGAATTTTCCGTGTTATTTATGTTAATGGCTTAGTAGAGCCGTATACAAACGCTTGACATCGTCATTAAATAGGAGTATAATATGTCCATCGACAATTGAATCGGAAGCATGATCCATAAAGGTAATGGGAAATCTCTCGAAAGGAGATAAATATGAGAACATTAACAGAAACAAAGTCCTTACCACTTTACGCGACTCGAATCCGTCAACAGAAGTGGTTGGATCAGGAGTACATCGTCAATGTGACGAAGAACATCATGGGTGAGCTCCAAATCACTAATGATGATTTAAAAAAACATTCTTGCGTAAAGGATTTCTCTAAACACGTTTTTCAAAACGTGCTCCATCTTATCGGGAGGCGGAATTCGACCACGCTTGGAAAGATTATTGCCTACGGACTTGGTAGTGGTGAAACCTCTGCTTCTGAGTCTATACCGCTACGCCGAACTTCAATGGGGGATGCGTGGTATGGCACTCCGCTTGAGATTGATATCTCAGGTGGCCTAGCTCTTGAGTGGCTTGCGACGACGGTTATCGTCGCAACTGCGTTTGATTTGCTTCAAGCTAATGCTTTGGAGGATTATATCAAAGCAAGAGTTGCAAAAGGTGGTCAAGACGGTCCTGTCCCGGATCTCTATCTTCCTGACTGGGCTAGGGTCTAGCATAATAAGGTAATGAAGTGGTTACCTGAAAACACCACTCAAAATTTCCCCGCAATCTGAAATATGGTTGCGGGTTTTCGTTTATTCAAAGCTGTGCATAAGCAGTCATCTCTTATATCTGATATAATTTACCTAATGTTCGTTGAAGATACCCAATTATATAAATTTATTCTTGATTCTGGTCTTGTAACCAAGGATGACCTTGAAGATGCAAAGAAAGAAAGCGAGAAAAAGAAAAAGCATTTAGGCGATGTATTGATTTCGTCAGGCAAGATCAGTGCAGACAATCTCCGTAGAATGCAAGCTTATGTCTTTGGTATTCCTTTCGTAGACCTTAAAGGTAAAAAATTACCTTTTGAGACCCTCTCTCTTATTCCAGAACCGATTGCTCGTGCTCATAACATTGTCGCTTTTAAAAAGACAGATGTCGCTTTGGAAGTTGCGATGTTGGATGTCAACGATTTGCCCGCTATTGATTTCATTAAAAAGAAAGTCAATTTGAAAATATTACCTCGTTTGACTGATTCGGATTCTATTAAAGAAGCATTGGTTCAGTATCAAAAGAGTCTCAAGGCTGAATTTGGTGATTTGATCCAAAAAGAGACCGCTTCACTCAAGATGATTTCAGAAGAAGAAGGGGATACTGCCTCAGAAGCTGATTTAAAAAAGATCGCAGAAGATATGCCGGTTGTGCGTATTGTTGATACTTTGATAAAACACGCTATCTTGCAAAATTCTTCCGATATCCATATAGAACCAATGGAGGAACAAGTCTTGGTTCGTTATCGTATAGATGGACTTTTACATGATGCGATGGTACTTCCAAAACAGGCCGGTCCTTCGGTATCTGCTCGTATCAAAGTTTTGGCCAATCTAAAATTGGATGAAAAACGTTTACCTCAAGACGGTCGTTTCAAAGTTGACATGAATGAAGAAAAAGTTTCATTCCGTGTCTCTATTTTGCCAACATATTATGGTGAAAAGATCGTTATGCGTTTACTTAGAGAAAGTATATCCGGATTCACTTTGGAATATTTGAATTTCCACGGCGAAGGCTTGGAAGCGATTCATAAAACTTTGAATAAGACGACGGGAATGATACTCATGACAGGTCCCACTGGATCTGGAAAAACTACGACTTTGTATACCATGTTGGATATTTTGAATACTCCAGATGTGAATATTTCAACTATTGAAGACCCTATTGAATACCAGATGGCTCGTATCAATCAAACTCAAGTTCGTCCAGAGATCGGTTTCTCATTTCCACAAGGTATCAGAACTTTGGTCCGTCAAGATCCAGATATTATCATGGTTGGAGAAATCCGTGACGGTGAAACCGCAGCACTTGGAGTCAATGCCGCTTTGACTGGTCACTTGGTTCTTTCTACTTTGCATACCAACTCGGCAGCAGGAGCGATGCCTCGTCTTTTGGATATGGGTGTTGAGCCATTTTTGTTGGTTTCTACTTTGGATATTGTTATCGGTCAGCGTTTGGTTCGTAAACTTACTGATTCAAAACAGGAATACAAGTTATCCAAGGATGAATTCAATCAATTGGCAAAAGTTGTTGATCTAGACAGAGTCCTTGGTTATTTGAAGACAGAAAAAATAGTAAAATCGTCCGACACTTGGGATAAGATCAATTTCTGGAAAGCTGTACCAGCTGGAGATGACGATGGTTTCAAGAGTCGTGTTGGTATCCACGAAGTCTTGGTTATGACTCAATCTATCAAAGATCTTATAATGAAAAATGCTACTTCAAATGATATTGAAATTCAGGCCAAGAAAGAAGGAATGCTCACAATGTTAGAAGACGGTATATTCAAGTGTGTACAGGGAATGACAACGATTGAAGAAGTGCTCCGTGTCGTTTCAGAGTAATAACTTTGCACTTTTCATTTTGCACTTTTAATTTTGCACTAAACTATAATGCCCCATTTCACTTTCAAAGCAAAAAAATCTACAGGAGAGATATATAACAGCGAAAGAGATGCTGTAGATCGTTACGAATTGTACAAACTTCTACGAGAAGGTGGTGATGAAGTAGTTGAATTCAAAGAAAAGCGTGAATCTAGAGGACTGCATATGAATATTTCTCTATCTATTTTTGATAGGGTCAAGACTATTGAGAAAATAAATTTCGCACGTAATTTGGGGGCAATGTTGGAAGCTGGTCTAGCTCTTTCTAGAGCTTTGGCAGTCCTTGAGAAACAAACACGCAACGCATCTCTCAAGAAAGTCGTAGCTGATCTTGTGAAGAATATTGATCAAGGTATAACTTTTGCTGACGCGCTTAGTAAACACCCAAAGGTTTTTCCAAAGATATTCGTCGCAATGGTTCATGCCGGAGAACAGTCTGGAACATTGGCTGATTCTCTGAAGATTGTCTCCAGTCAGATGGATAGTTCGTATTCCTTGGATAAGAGAATCCGTGGTGCTCTCATGTATCCTGCAGTTATTTTTTCAGCAATGATAATTATCGCTGTATTGATGTTTATCTTTATAATTCCTACTTTGCTCAAGACTTTTACAGATCTCAATGTTCCGTTACCTATGACAACCCAAGTAGTCTTGAATATAAGCAATCTCATCAGGGATCAAGGAGTGATCGTCTTTGGTCTTGTTTTGATCCTTATCGGCTCTTTAGTCTGGTGGTCAAAAAAAGCTTCTGGAAAAAAGATATTTCATTCTGCCATTCTTAAGATTCCTGTTATAGGAGAACTCGTTCAAGAAGTTAATACTGCTAGAACAGCAAGGACGATGTCTTCATTGTTGGGTTCTGGGGTTGATGTTGTTGAATCTATAAATATTACTGCAGACGTTGTTCAGAATGTTCATTTTCAAAGAATTTTACAAAAAGCTTCTCTTTCAATAAAGAATGGAGAATTGATGTCAAAGACTTTCGGTCAGTTTGGTAAATATTACCCAGTCTTTTTTATTGAAATGATGAGCGTTGGTGAAGAGACCGGTAAAACAGGGGAGATGCTTATGGGTGTAGCTCAATATTATGAAAATGATGTTAATCAGAAAACCAAAGACATGTCTACGATAATAGAGCCGATACTCATATTGGTTATAGGAGGGGCCGTAGGTTTCTTTGCAATTTCTATGATTCAACCTATGTATTCGTTGGTAGATGTAATGTAGGATCAAAAAAATGTTTTGTCTTAAAATTAAAAAATTACAAAGAGGCTTCTCTCTCGTTGAAGTGCTTGTAGGCTCGGCAATTTTTCTAATTGTAGCAATGGCTGTTTACGGCTCATTTGTAAGCTTGCTTCAATTGGCTAGTGGAAGTCAGGCTAGGACTTTGGCTACTCAATTGGTGGCAGAGCAATTTGAGATCATTCGTAATATGCCATATGTAAACGTTGGTCTTACGACAGGTATTCCTTTGGGAGTTTTGCCTCAAACGCAAACATTGACTCGTGGAGGTATGACTTTTGATGTCGGTCTGACTATCCGTAACATAAATCTTTCAACCTCGTCCGTTCAAGCTAGTAGTAAGTTGGTTGAAATAAACGTTGATTGTTCAAATTGTAAAAATTTTAGACAGGTATCTCTTACGGGTTTGATTTCTCCTGCCAATCTTCAATCTGCAGGAAATGGGGGAGCTTTGGTCGTTCAAGTATTCAATGGTAATGGGGAACCTGTTCAAGGCGCAACCGTCAGTGTTCAAAGTGTTGCAACTTCATCTGTCACTAACGTTGATATAACAAATAATTCTGGGATATTGAATATCATCGGTGTTCCCCCTGGCGAGGATATGTACAAAATCATTGTAACAAAAGAAGGTTATTCTACTGAAGAAACTTATTCATTGGCAGAAGTAAGCAACCCTACGAAGCCAAATGTTACTGTTTTAAATCAGGAAGTTAGTCCGATAAGTTTTTCCATAGATAAATTGAGCTCATTACACTTTTCTAGTGTTACACCACTTTGTGTTCCTGTTGGGAATGTAGACTTTTCAATGGTTGGGGCAAAAGAAATTGGTGCTGGAATACCAAAATATTCACAAAATCTTTCTACCAACGCATCTGGTCTTTTGAATCTCAGTTCTATGGAATGGGATACATATACTATTACACCTACAGATGGTTCTTATGATGTTGCTGGTATAAATCCAGATAGTCCATTTTCCTTGAATCCTGACAATTCTCAGAATGTACAGATTGTAGTCGTACCAAAGGATTCCAATAGTTTGATGGTCTCTGTTTTGGATAGTGCAACGAATCTACCGATCTCTGGTGCTGTTGTTGAACTTTCTAAGACTGGTTATTACAAAGCTAAAGTTACAGGTGAAGGTTATCTTAGCCAATCAGATTGGTCTGGCGGAAGCGGTCAAGACATGTATGTTACTGACGGAAGATATTTCACAGATAATAATTTGGTTGATACTGCCACTTCCTCAGGAGACATCCTCTTGAAAGATCTTTTTGGTTCTTATGATGTGAACGCTACGGGTACATTGGAATCTTCTATATTTGATACAGGAACTACAAGTAATTTTTATACTATTTCTTGGAATCCAAATAGTCAGCCTATCTTGTCTGGAGAAACAAGTGTGAAGATGCAATTTGCAACCAATGCAAGTTCATCTGGATCAGCTTGGAATTATTTTGGTCCAGATGGAACATCAGGGACTTACTACACTGTTCCTGGGTCTCCGATAAATATTGTTCATAATGGTGACGAATATGTACGTTACAAGACTTATTTAACGACAGAAACGGCTACTGTAACTCCAAAAGTTTCAGATGTCTTCTTTTCTTACACTTCGGCTTGTTTACCACCGGGGCAGGTTATCTTCCAAGGTCTTTTGGGTGATGAATACACTTTGACCGTTACAAAATCTGGATATGCTACACAATCTAAATTTGTAACTATTGGAAGCGGTTGGCAGAAACAGACGATTTTGATGAGTCTATAACGAGAAAATATTCATTCATATGATAAATAACAAAGATTTAAAAATAAGGGGTATGACTTTGGCCGAGGTCATGGTTGCTGTGGCTATCTTTGCAATAATAATGATGGCGGTTGGAACTTTTTCTGCAAATATTTTTTCTTATAATAGTTCAATCTCAAGTTCATTTTCAGCTGCACAAAATTCTCAGACTATTTTAAGGACAATGTTGAAAGAATTGAGGGAAATAGCTCCTGGTGCAAACGGAGCTTATCCTTTGGTGAGGACTGGTAGTACGACACTGTCTTTCTTTTCTGATGTAAACAACGATACTAAGACGGAGCAGATAACTTATTCTCTTATCGGAACCACTTTGTATCGCGCAGTGATCAATCCAACTGGTTCACCTCCTACATATCCGATAGCTAATCAATCAACGACAACTTTGATTACCAATGTTATGAATGGTAATGCACTTCCATCATTTCAGTATTATGATACCAACTATACAGGTACCAGCTCTCCGTTGGTGCAACCAGTTTCGGCTTATGCTGTCAGGTTGATCAAGATAAACCAACAAATTGATGTTGATCCGATTCATTCTCCTTTACCAATATTGTATAGTGTACAAGCAAGTCTTCGTAACCTAAAGACAAACCTATGAAAATTTCCAATAATCGTGGCGATATTATTCTCTCGGTGATAATCTTTGCGTCTGTCGCTATAACTATCATCATTGGTCTTACCAATTGGGGAGCTACATTGTTGGCTAGTATCCGTAACGTTGCACAACGCGAACAAGCTTTTCAAATAGCGGAAGCTGGTGCCGATTATTATCAGTGGCATTTGGCTCAATCACCAAATGATTATAAAGACGGAACAGCTACTTCTGGTCCTTACGTACATGATTTTGTAGACAAAAATGGAAGTATTTTAGGAACATTTTCGTTAACTATCACTCCGCCGATCACTGGTTCAACGATTGTGAAGATAGTTTCTAAAGGGACGTTGGCTTCTTCTACAATATCTAGAACTATTGAAAAAACTTTAGCTATACCATCGCTCGCAAAATATGCTGTCGTTGCAAATGATAATATGCGTTTTGGAGAAGGTACAGAAGTTTTTGGACCAATCCATTCTAATGGGGGAATAAGGTTTGATGGTGTGGCGCATAACCTTATCTCTAGTGCGAGAACTACTTATACAGATCCTGATACAGGTTTAACTCAGTGGGGAGTTTATACAACAGTTGGTACAGATGACCCTCGTCCTAACACTCCAGTATTAAATCGTCCAGATGTTTTTATCGCAGGTAGACAGTTTCCTGTTCCTAGTTCAGATTTTACAGGTTTAACTTTGGGTTTGACGCAATTACAGGCATTGGCTCAACCGTCTGCCGGAGGTAAAGAATGGACGTCTTCTGGTAAGTCTGGATACCATATGGTGTTTAAGGTTACTGGAGGTGTAACTAGTTACGATATGTACAAGGTTAATGCTCTACAAGCCCCTCCTACTGCTGGTTCTCCAGATTGTGGGGCAGATGCTACGGCACGGTCTCAAGTCAATGGTCCAAAGTATTATCAGTGGGGGACATGGAGTATAAAGACACCTATTTCGTCAAATCAAACTCTTTTAGGTAATTATCCTATTCCAACTAATGGAGTTATCTTTGTTGACGATCATCTTTGGGTTGATGGTCAGATAAACAATACACGAGTAACGGTAGCGGCCGGTATTATCGGTAATACTGATCCACTTAAAAATGCAAATATAACAGTTAATGAAAATTTAAAGTATACGAATTATGACGGAGTGGATAGTATCGGTCTTATTGCACAAGGTAATATAAATGTTGGAATGCTTAGTGCGAATACTTTACGTATAGATGCCGCTTTGGTGGCTGAGAAGGGTCGTGTTGGTAGATTTTATTATAATTCAAATTGTACGAGTTATGCTAGAAGTTCTCTCACTTTATATGGCATGATCGCAACATTTTTGCGATACGGTTTTAGTTATACAGATGGTACAGGTTATGATGTCCGAGACATTATTTACGATGGAAATCTAATGTATGGTCCACCGCCATCTTTTCCTCAAGCAACCAATCAGTATCAGGTTATTTCTTGGCAACAATTGGATTAGTCAAAACGCGTAAATTTGGCGCGCTTCGTTGTCGCTTCACTCGTTTGTGACTAGGCAGTATTATTCATACAGCCTAGTCACAAGCCTCGCTTGCTCCCGATCCAGCAGGATCGCCTACTGGGTAGAATCGCATCCAAATTTATGTGTTTTGTGTTGTTTAAGTGATCAATTTTTAGGTATAATGTGACCATGAACAAAAAACTCATTATCGGTAATTGGAAGATGAATCCTGTAACAATTGATGAGGCAAAACAGATTGCGAAAAAGGTACAACATTTGAGCCCAGAATTAAAAAAGACGGAGACCGTGATTTGTCCGCCATTTGTTTTTATTCAGGTATGTTCACCGAAAGACAGGATAAGTAATTTTCATATGGGAGCCCAGTCAGTTTCTAAAGATGAAGAAGGTCCTCATACTGGGGAAGTTGGTGCAAAAATCTTGGTAAATATGGGAGTTGAGTATGTCATAGTTGGTCATTCGGAAGAACGTGAGCGTGGTGATACAAATGAGATTGTATCAAAGAAAATAAAGATTATTCTTGATGCAGGGATGAAGCCGGTGGTTTGTGTTGGTGAAAAAGCAAGAGATACGGAAAACGGCTCTCATTTTGAGTTTTTGAAACAACAGATCAAAGAAACTTTCGCTGATGTTCCAAAGAAATATGCAAAAGATATAGTCTTGGCTTATGAACCTGTATGGGCTATTGGCGTAAGTGAGCCTATGAGTTCGGATCAAATATACGAGATGACTATTTTTATTAGAAAAGTTCTTTCTGATATTTTTGATGCTAGTTTAGCTATGAAAGCCGTGGTTCTCTATGGAGGATCGGTAAATTTTAGAAATGCTTTTGATATTATTACAACTGGTAAAGTTGACGGTCTTTTGGTTGGAAGAGAAAGTGTCAATATTACAGGTTTCAGTGAACTTTTGAAGGTGGTTGATACAATTTCTTAAATAAAACAATGAAAACAATTAAAGATATTCAATTATTGAAAGGGGTTAAAGTTTTGGTGCGTGCAGATTTCAATGTGCCTGTTAAAAATGATGTTGTAGTTGATGATTATCGCATTCAAGCGACTTTACCAACTATAAATTTTTTGAGAGAAAAAGGGGCAAAAGTTATTTTGATTAGTCATTTAGAAGCAAGTGATGGTTCTAATGGCTCACTTAGTCCTGTTGCAAAACAATTAAAGAAATTGGGTCAAGAAGTTGTTTTTATTGAAAATTGGAAAAATGCCAATAACATTATTGAAAATGAGATGAAAGATGGTGGTTGCGTCTTATTGGAAAACCTTCGTTATTTTGATGGTGAAAAAGCAAATGATACGAAGTTTTCCAAAGAATTGGCTTCTTTGGCTGATATTTATGTAAACGATGCCTTCTCTGTTTCTCATAGAGCGCATGCTTCAGTCGTTGGAGTTACGAAATATTTATCAAGCTATGCTGGTTTGCAGTTGGAAAAGGAAATAGGCAATCTTTCCAAAGTTTTTAATCCTGCTCATCCATTTCTATTCATTCTTGGTGGTGCAAAATTTGAAACCAAGTTGCCGTTGCTAGAAAAATTTATGGACATTGCAGATTTTGTCTTTGTAGGAGGTGCCTTGGCTACGGATATATTCAAGGAGAAGGGTTATGAGATTGGAAAATCTTTGGTATCAAAGGGTGATTTTGATTTACTTCGTTTTGCAAATAATCCAAAATTATTATTACCCTTGGATCTATCAAATCAAAATCGTGAAATTAAGCCTGTAAATGGTTTGAATAAGGAAGATCAATCTATGGATTCTGGTCCTGAAACATTAGAATTATTGAAACAGAAAGTTTCAGGAGCGAAGTTTATCCTTTGGAACGGTCCTTTGGGGGTATATGAAAAGGGTTTTAAAGATAATACTTTGAAATTGGCAAAGATGATTGCCGAAGCTACTTCCAATGGTACAGAGACCATAGTCGGTGGGGGAGATACTTTGGCAGCTATTGCAGAAAACGGTGATCAAGGCAAATTCACCTTTGTTTCTACTGGAGGTGGAGCAATGTTGGAATTTCTAGCAAAAGGAACCTTACCCGGAATTGAGGTGTTAAATAACAGTTAGTTGATAGCAGAGGCTAATGCTACATAATTGAAATACTGCATGATTATCATTGCGGTAACTATAACGTTTGATACAAAAGTGGCGTATAGGATTATACGAGTAGAGAGTGGTAATTGAACTTGAATTTTTGGTTTCATAATTTTAACTATTATACCATAAGTCTCGTACCTTAAAGTAAAGATTTTGAAATTTTCATAGCATTTTCTGTAAAATCGTTTTTATCGCCTTTTGTAGCATCTGATGGGTACAACCAGATATGTGCATGGTGTATCTCTTCACCGACAATCTTGGAAAGGATCATTTCTTGGCCAAAGGCTTTGCGAATAGCTAAGGCTACTTTTCCTGTTGCGTTGAAATATTCTGTAAGATTTGGAACGTCCCAAACCCATCTATAGTGTTTCTTTGGAATAACTAGGGTGTGACCAGGTGATTTTGGATGTATATCAAGAAAAGCCAAAAAGTTTTTATCCTCATAGACAATATTGGCAGGAATTTCTTTGTTTACAATTTTACAAAAGATACAGTTATTATCCATGTTTCTATTTTACCACAAGCAAGCGGTTGCGCATGTTATACTCGTTCTGTGTCATACAATATCCGTAGGCAATTAAATGATAAGGAGCGAGCTGTATTGAATAGTGTGCCAGATATTACTGCGCACCTTCTCTTTCATCGTGGTATTTTGGACAATAAAATCGCAGAAAAGTTTCTGGCTCCAGATTATGAGAAAGATATTCATGACCCTTTTCTTCTCAAAGACGCCGAAAAATCAGCCGATCGTATCGTTCAAGCAATAAATAATAATGAACGTATCGCTATATATGCCGATTATGATGCTGACGGTATCCCTGGATCTGTCATTTTCAATGATTTGTTCAAAAGAATTGGTTTCAGTAATTTTTCTATATATATTCCACATCGTCATGATGAAGGTTTTGGTTTGAATGTAGAAGCTGTTGAACAATTGGCTGGGGAAGGGGTGAAGCTACTCATAACTGTAGATTGTGGTGTTACTGATGTTATGCCAGTCACTCGTGCGAAAAAATTGGGTATGGATGTGATTATTACAGATCATCATGAACCACCAACTCCTTTACCGCCAGCTTTTGCTATTGTTGATCATAAACAAAAAGATTGTCCTTATCCTGATAAAAATCTATGCGGTTCTGGTGTTGCTTATAAACTCATTCAAGCAATTCTAAAAAAGAATCGTTTTGGTTTGAAAGAAGGGCACGAGAAATGGTTATTGGATATGGTCGGTATTGCTACACTTTCAGATATGGTCAGTCTAACTGGAGAAAATCGCATCTTTGCGCATTTTGGTTTGGCAGTTTTGCGTAAGAGTCCTAGGAAAGGCTTGATGCAACTTTTGCGTAAATTGAATATAAATCAAAGATTTCTAACTGAAGATGATATTGCTTTTATGATCACCCCTAGGATCAATGCGGCTTCACGCATGGGGAAACCTATGGACGCTTTCAAGCTTCTTTCTGCAGACACTGATGAAGATGCTCATTTTTTTGCAGATCATTTGGATAAGATAAATAATGAAAGAAAAGGGGTCGTCGCTTCTCTAGTCAAAGAGGTTAAGAAAATTTTACATGAAAGATATCAAGATTCTTTGCCAGACGTAATAGTTTTGGGTAATCCTCTGTGGCGACCATCGCTCCTTGGTTTGGTTGCAAACTCTTGTGCAGAGGAATTTGATAGACCAGCTTTCTTTTGGGGGAGAGATGGGGACGATATCATAAAGGGCTCTTGTCGTTCTGAAGGGCAAACCAATGTAGTAGAACTTATGCGAGCTACTCCAATAGAAACATTTTTACAATTTGGTGGGCATCACCATTCTGGCGGTTTCGCTGTTTCCAATGATGACGTACACTTTTTGGAGCAAAGGTTAAACAAAGCGGTTGGTGATATGAAGAAAGCTCTAAATAAAAATATCAAAAAAACTGGCGATTTTGATTTGGAGGTTGATAGTATTGAAAATAAATCTGACTCAGTTATAGATATGGAACTTTCTTTAGAAATGATTGATTCTAGATTGTATAATGAGATAAATAAGTTAGCTCCGTTTGGTATCGGTAATCCAAAACCAGTTTTTCTTTTTAGAGATGTTGTTCCTGTTGAGGTTAAAATTTTTGGAAAGGGTAAAGAACATGTTGAGCTTTCATTCAAGAAAAAGAGTGGAGAAAAAGTCTCAGCCATATCATTTTTTGGGGCGAAAGAAAGTTGGGCAAGTAAAGTTATAGCTAATAAAACGATTGATCTCGTAGCTTCTTTGGAAAAATCTATGTACAGAGGAAGGAGTGAATTGAGGTTGAGGATAATAGATGTCATTGTCAAATAATTTGCTATACTGATTTTAATAATATGGAAAATATAATTTTTACAGATGGATCTTCGCGAGGTAATCCTGGTCCCGGTGGTTGGGGTGCTGTTGTGGTATCAAGACTTGATTCTGATAAATCAGAAGTTTTAGAGCTTGGTGGTGGTGAAAAATTTACAACAAATAATAAGATGGAGTTGATGGCGACAATAGAGGGGCTTTCTCATACATCAGATGGTTCAGCTTGTACTGTCAATACGGATTCTTCTTATGTAATAAATGGCATTACAAAATGGATAAAAGGTTGGAAAAAAAATGGCTGGAAGACAAAGACAAAAGAGGATGTTTCAAATAAAGATTTGTGGATGAAACTTTCTCTACAAGTAGAAAGTAAAACTGTTAGTTGGAAATATGTCGGTGGTCATATCGGTATTGTCGGCAACGAGAGATGTGATGAGATAGCTACTGCCTTTGCAGATGGTCAAGAAATCAGGTTATACAAAGGTCCTCTTTCTAAATATGCTTTACAAAATATTTTGGATGTTTCACATAATGAAGAGAAGAAAGACGATAAGAAATCTTCATCATCTCATTCCAAAACCAAAGCATATTCATATGTAAGTTCTGTTGGTGGTGTCATAGAGACTCATCGTTCATGGTCTGAATGTGAAAAAAGAGTAAAGGGTGCAAGAGGTGCAAGATATAAAAAAGCTATTAGTGTAGAAGATGAAAATAAAATAATAGAAGAATATGAGGCGTATTTGATTTGATTGACGAGATAGGCCTTGGCTAAGTTTTCTTCATCATTTTTTTAACCTTTCTTAATCAGGATTTAAACTCGCGCTTGTATGATGCTTCTCATGAAGAGAGGTGTTTTTATTTTTTGGAGTATATTCATAGCTACTGCCATTTTTCGTATCTGGCAATCTTTTGGTATAGAGCCACCAGATATAGGTGATTGTGTGAAACAGAATGTTCAAGGAGTTGGGATTATTGAGAATGAACCAGAACGAAAAGAAAACGGACAAGTCTTTGTTGTCTCAGTTTTGGATCTTTCGGTAGTGAGTACGTCAAAATATTGTAATACAGAATTTCTCATTCGCTTGAAAACCAAACTTTATCCACGATTTTCTTTTGGAGATAAAGTTTCTTTCAAAGGAAAATTATTACAGCCGACAAATTTTGACAGTGGTTCGGGTCGCATCTTTGATTACAAAAATTATCTGGCAAAAGATGATATTTATTTTGAGATGAAAAGTGCGGTTGTTTCATTGACGAAAATTGTTCAACAAAATAATTCATCTTGGTTTGGAATTCAATCATTTTTTTCTAAACTCTCTTCACAATTATTTTCTCTGAAAAGAAATTTCGTAAATAATTTGAAGAAAACTTTAGGGGAACCACACTCTGCTCTGGCATCTGGTCTGGTGGTGGGGGAGAAGTCTGCTCTGGGGAATGATCTGTTAGATGATTTTAGAAAAGTTGGACTTATACATATCGTTGTACTTTCTGGATACAACATCACTATTGTTGCAGACGCTATGCGTCGCCTACTTTCATTTTTGCCTAGAGTTTGGGGAATATCAGTTGGTGGTATTGGTATCGCTTTGTTTGGAATTTTGGTTGGCGGTGGTGCCACGGTTGTTCGTTCTTGTCTGATGGCGAGTATTGCTCTTTTCGCTGACATTATCCGACGTGATTATAGTGTTATTCATGCGCTCATGTTTGCTGGTCTTCTCATGCTCGTTCAAAATCCGATGATACTTTTGCATGACCCTTCTTTCCAGCTTTCATTTTTGGCAACTCTAGGACTTATCATTCTTGCTGGTCCAATAGAAAAGCGCCTGACATTTATTACGGAGAGATTTGGTATACGAGGTATTGTTGCTTCAACTATAGCTACACAAATATTTGTTTCACCTTACATCTTGTATATGATGGGACAGATTTCAATAATTGGAATGTTGGTCAATATTTTGGTTCTACCTTTTATTCCTGTAACCATGCTTTTTGTTTTTATTACTGGGATTGTAGGAATGTTTTGGTTACCACTGGCTCAAGTTTTTGGTTGGGCAAGTCATCTCTTGCTTTCCTATGAACTTTTTATGGTCAACAATTTCGCCAGATTCCCGTTTGCTTCATTACAAGTTGAAGCATTTTCCTTTTGGTGGGTCGTTGGATTTTATGTGGTGTTTGCGGGGGTTTACTTAAGAAGAAAGATTTTTACCCGCTTTAAACTTTTTAGATCAAGATCAGATTCAAATACATTACTTTTGTTGTTTAAAGAATTTCAGAAGTTACCAAAAAATGTTTTGATTGATAATCCTGATGATAAGATTTTGACTAATTTTAATACGGTTGTTGTATCTCAATTGTTAAATACAAAATTTAAATCGATACATTTTTCTAGAAGGACTTTTAAGCATCTTGCAGAGAAAGATATGGAAGGTAAAAACTTACTTGAAATGATGGTGATAATTTTCAAGAACCCAGATATTATTCTTAAGGGAAAGAATAATCGTTTATTGATTACTAAATTCTTTCCTGATAATGAAGGAGAACCACATGTAATCGTTTTTGAATCTGTAAATGATGAGATAATCATTATCACCTCTTTTGTCACCGATAAAAAATACCTCAAGAACTTTGAGATTCTCTGGAGGACGGGCACCTCATTTTCATGAAGCGATCCCTCCATACTGCATATTCGCCGAAGCGAACGCTGGCGGCCGACCCGGATTTTCCGCTCTTAGAGAATCTCAAAAATCTCAAAGTATTTCACTGGTAGGAGTTTATTCCAAATAAGGAGCGGTGTCAAGAAATTGAACACACCTTTTCTTTACATAATAGATTTATTTCGCAATTGTATTACCTAACCGCTTTTTTGAAATTTCCTTCAATAACCTCCCAATTTAAATTTGCAAAAAAGTCTTCAATATAGTTTTTCTTTCCAGAAGGCTGGTAATCGGCTACATAGGAATGTTCCCACATATCCATAGCGAGAATAGGGGAGCAACCTTGAAGTTGTCCCAAATGTTGTTCGTCAATCCAAGCATTGAGGAGACGACCATCTTTATTATCATAATATAGAATAGCCCAACCAATGCCACGAGTAAGTCCAATAAGTTTGAATTCTGCCAGCCAAGCATCAAAGGATCCCCAAGTCTCAGAAATCGTTTTTTTGAGGGAACTTTTATCGCTAAGAGGGGTTGCGCCTTCTAATGAAGAAAAATATATTTCATGATTGCGCATACCATTGTATTCAAAACCGAAACGTCTGTTTATCTCTCCGACGATATATGCATTACCTTGTCCTGAGGGGGTTGATGAGTCAGTATCTTTTTTTAGTTCCTCAATCTTCGTAAGGATCAGATTGGTGTTTTTGACATAGCCAGCGTATAGCTTCAAATGCTCCTCAATATTTTTTGCAGAAATTCCTTTTAGAGCCGGAATGGTGAATGTTTTTAGGGTGAATTGTTTCATATTATTTTGAGATTTATTATTGAGAATAGACCTTGATTATACGCCAAAAGACCTTTTTTGTTTACGGTAAATGATTTTAATGAGGTAATACCTAGTTAAAATCATCAAAAAATCTTCATCATTTCTTTAACCTTTCTTAATCAGGATTTTAACTCGTATCTATATGATTACGGTATGAATATATCAAAACCTTTGGTTATAGCTGTAGCTTCTACTGCCTTGGCTAGTGGTCTAGGTGGTTACGTTTGGAAAGAATCTAGTAGGCCACCTATTTTAGAGATATACATTTTTTCTCTAAGTAATGGACGCTCCATGTTCATACGTACTCCAGAAGATAAAAGGATACTTATTGATGGTGGTCCAAATTCTGAGATTATAAGAGAATTGACTAAGATTATTCCTTTTTATTCGCATTATATAGATATGATCATGGCTACCAATACCGATGGTAAAAATGTCTCGGGCCTCATAGATGTGGTGGAGCGTTACAAAGTCAATCAAGCCTTCGTACCTGCTGTTACATTAGAGACTGTTGGTCTGGCTAGTTCTACGGATCAGATTTATTCTACTTTTATTGATACTTTAAATATTGAAAATATAAAAACAGACAAAGTTTTGGCAGATGATAATATTGTTTTAGATGGAAAAGTTTCTATAAAATCCATATTTCCAATCAAAGATAGTGATTTTACTTATTCTAAGACAAGTTCACCAGAGGTTTTATTTAATATCTCTTTTGGTTCAACAAATATTACCTTCTTGGGTAGTGCCTCTAATAAAACCCAAAGGGCTATAGTTTTTTCACCATCTTCTACTTTGGGCGATGCAGATGTTCTAGTAGTTTCACATAGTGCTTTGCCGGAAAATATCTATTCACAATTGATAAATGAAATTAAGCCAGAGTACTTGGTGTATTCACGCAAGGTTACAAATAAGTCTACGGTTTTAAGGGCGAAGGCAAAGAAAGAGGTTATAGATCCTCTGGCTTATATTAAAGATGATAAGAAGTTCAATTTGAAAGAGAAGGGAACGGTTAAGATAACTTCTGACGGAAAGACAGTTAAGGTTGTGAATTGGGAATAGTTTTTAATCATATAGGAATATGGTTTATATTTTTCTGGATGAAAGTGGTCAATTTACAAAACGTGATAATAAAAATTATTTTGTAATAGCATCTGTTTCAATTGAAGAACCAAAAATTACAGCAAAAAGATTTCGTGCATGGTGCAGAAGTCATTTTCCTGTAAAGATGCGTGATTTGAATGAAATAAAATGGTCAAATACGGGAATCTCTGATGATTTACGTTTAAAAATGTTGAGGGAACTCTCTAGACTCGATATACATATACGATTTGTTTATGTGTTTAATAAGAATATTCCTAAAGATTATATCCATAAGAATAAATTACGAAGTGGTCTCTTGTATACAAATATTGTTGGTGAATTACTTGCCTCATATTTACCAACAGATGATAAGGAATTTAGGATATTTTGTGATCGAAGAAGATTAGGTGGAATGTCAGAGTCTGAATTTAAAGAATCTCTCAGAGCTTATCTCTTATTGAGTCTTTCTAAAGATGTGGTTTTACAAATTGAAATGGTCGATTCTATTTCTATGGCTAATGTCCAAATTGCTGATTGGGTTGTCGGCGCATTGGCTAGATATTTAGAAGGTGGATATTTTGGGGAAGAATTTTTTAAGATTTTACAAAGGAATATTATTGATGAGGGCAGGGAACTTTTTAAAGAATAATCTAACAAAAAATCCGCCTTAGCGGGTTCTTTGTTAGAAGTAGCGTCTCACAAGGTGGTTATCTTTAGCTCAAGCCCTAGATATTCTAAGGGAACACCAAAGCGCCTCATAAGTTATTATTGCATACTTCTAATAGAAGCATATCAAATCTAATAAATACTATCAAGATTAATCAACTGTCTTATATAACACCTGCCTTTTTCAATGTAACGAAAGCACCGTTCTTTTCAATAGTACGAAGTGCACGTGTAGAGATATTCAAAACAAAGGATTTCTTTAGTTCAGGAACATAAATACGCTTCTTTTGAAGATTTGGATATTTGCGGATTTTTCCACAAGGGTTGAATTGGGTAGCACGAGTGGCGTTGGAATAACGACCTCCCATTACTGAACCTCTTTTAGTTATTGCACAGACTTTGGACATAAAGTTGATTAGAGTGATATGCTAACATAGAGCTTATAGATATTCAACCCCATGTTAACAATTCTCTCCATAATCATTTTAATCTTCTCAATCATTATCCACGAGATCTCTCACGGTTTTATGGCTGATAGGTTGGGTGATCCTACCCCTAGATTGCAGGGAAGATTGACTTTGAATCCTTTGAAACATATAGATCCTGTTGGTTCTATTCTTTTTCCACTCATCACATCTCTGTCGGGTTTCACTTTCGGCTGGGCAAAACCTGTAGAGTACAACCCTTATAATTTAAAGAATAAGAGACAAGGGGAATTCCTCATTGCTATTGCTGGCCCTATTTCCAATCTCTTATTAGCTCTTGTATTCGGTACGATCATTCGTTTTGCAATCAGTGGAGCAACTTTTAGCGCTCCTTTTATAGAGATTTGTTCATATATAGTCATTATCAACTTGGTTTTAGCAATATTCAATCTTATTCCTTTACCACCATTAGATGGTTCAAAGTTATTGTTCGCTTGGTTACCAAATCAATATGGACAAATAAGGATGATGATGGAGACCTATGCCCCTATTTTTGTCCTCATTGTCGTTTTCTTTCTCTGGAGATTTGTTTCTCCGATAATCCCTTGGGCTTTTAAGCTGATTACTGGTGTGGGACTTTGATTTTGTTTTTCAGTTTCTTTTATAGAATATGAATATTAAAAAGAATTATAGTAATAAATCTATGTCAAAATTATATGTTCAGCATGAGGGTAGAGTAATAAATACAGATAAAAAGTTTACGCACGTTATGGCGATTGCTCTTGACCCAAGAGTTCAATATAAGGAAGGGATAATTAGATGTATTACAAGTAGAGAGGGAGATGTAACGGTAAAAGGATATATTGATAGAAGTGAATTACATACAATACGAGGAAATTCGCTGGAGTATTTTGAAATTGGTGATCGTATAATAATTAGAAACGAAAAAGAAATTATAGACAGTTTGACTCCTAAAGACTGGGATTTTATTGGATTGGAGGATCCAGATATTTGGATAGATGAAACTACTGGTTTAATACATCTGTATTTCACAATTCCAATAGGGCCATCAAAAAAGATGAATGATGAAGGAGAAAAAATGAAGATACATCTTGGGCATGCTGTTGGAAAAGATTTAGATTCTCTAGAAATGACAATGCCTGTACTTATGGACACAGTACAATTAAGTGCAAAGGAAGTTTCTATAGCTCCGCTTAACTCTAAAGGTTTCAGGTATAACCTTATTGAATCTCGAGATCGTCAGACTGATACAACTTATTCTATTGTTAAAGTTGCTATTGCAGAAGATATGAGCAAACTGTGGAGGTATGGAGAGACAGTATTTCATCCTAAAGAACATAATATTGCTTGGATTGGTGGCCACGCCTCACCTGGACCTTTGTTGCCAAAGAACTTTATTGATGTCGGTGAAGGAAAGTTATTGGGTATAATGAACGGACGAGAAGCTAACCAAAAAATGGGCGACAAAATAAAATACGGAATGTTCTCAGTGGGGTTATTTATTTATGATTACGAAAATGGAAAAATTGATTGGGTTTCCCCTGAGCCGTTTATCCAAGATACTGAAGCGGTAACTATTACGTTTGCTAGTCAGTTCGTAGAGACAAAACTAGGTGAAGGAATTTTATATGCTCATGTGGACGATTCTTTTGTTCGAGCCTACACCTTAAACGCTGAATCCATAAAATCATTGCTGTAACATTTGCCCGATTCATATTCTCATGCTAATGTATCCCCACTGTCTCCGTCGATGGAGATCGGTACATTATCAAGCAAAATGAGTAATCGGGGATGGTGTTTCTCATATCATCTTTGGTGAAAAATTCAGTTTGCTACAAAATTATAATTTCGCTATAAAAAAGCGGATCAAAGAGCTTCCGAATATGGAAGTTCTGTCACTTAATTATGCCAACAATAAATCAGTTGACCAAGTCGTCAAGGAAGCGTTTCAAGCAGAAATCAAAATCTGTCGCTTTGACTCGTACTTTCAATACGATCAAGAACCGACCAAGTTTCTTCCCAGCTCCTTTCAAGAGAGGTGTTTGCGTGAAAGTTACTACCAAGACTCCGAAGAAGCCTAACTCAGCTATTCGTAAGATTGCCCGCGTACGTCTTACTAATGGTCTTGAAGTTACTGCTTATATCCCAGGAATGGGTCATAACTTGCAGGAACACGCAGTGGTTCTTCTAAAGGGAGGTCGCGTAAAGGATGTAGGTTTGCGTTATTCTGTAGTCCGAGGTGTTCTAGACTGTGCAGGTGTAGAAGCTCGAAGAAAAGGTCGTAGCCAATATGGTAATAAAAGACCAAAAGCAGCTAAGGTTTAATAATTCATAATTTTTTATTTTGAATTGTCATTTTGATTTTTCAATTTTAATTTAACTAACATGCGACGTAAACTCAATATAAAACGTGAATTGAAGCCTGATGCGAATTATGCTTCTTTGAAATTGTCCAAATTTACCAACTACGTTATGGAATCAGGAAAGAAAAACATTGCCCGAGGCATTGTTGCTGATTGTATGACTGCTATCAAAGAGAAAGCCAAAGTTGAAAATCCTCTAGAGGTCTTTGAAGCTGCTCTCAAGAATACTTCTCCAGCTATGGAAGTTCGTTCTCGCCGAGTCGGTGGTGCCAACTATCAGGTTCCTCGCGAAGTTCGCCCAGAACGTAAGATGGCTCTTTCAATGAAATGGATCATTGAAGCTGCTCGTTCCAAGAAAGGTGCTCCTATTCATTTGAAGTTGGCCGATGAGATCATCTCTGCTTCCAAGAATGAAGGTGAAGCTGTCAAAAAGCGTGAAAACGTTCACAAGATGGCCGAAGCTAACAAAGCTTTTGCTCACTTTGCTTGGTAATTTTTACGAAAGGAGTCATTTCAAGAAATAACAAAAACATCCGGTCAATATTGACTGGATGTTTTTGTTTGCTATCATTATTCTATGAATCGAATTACTATCTCAAAAACTGAATATAGCAAGCTGAAGAAGGAGTCAAAAGCCTATCGTAATGTGGCTACACGCTTACTTGAATTGCTTATAAAAGATCCAGTCAAGAATATTGTCGAAGATTTTCGTGCTTCAAAACTCTATACAAAAGAATTCATTTCCGACCTAGAAAGCGGTCTCCAAAAATCTTCTTATTCAAAGTAAATATCTGATCTATGAAGATTTTACCTCTTCGTTCAGATTTATTGGAATATTTGGCAATACATAAGCTGACTTCAAAGTGGAAAAAGATTACCGTGTTGCTTGTTTCGAATATTAAACATCCTTCTTTAAACACAGAATTACTGGAACCGAAATGGCATGGAATTTACTCGTTTAGGGTTGATCGTAAATACAGAGCCTTATTTTTCGTGAAAGGGGACGTGATTGAAGTTTTTCAGATTACAAATCATTACAAAAAATAATATGAATACAATCCAAGAATCAATAATTCTTACACAGAAACAACGGGCAATCGTTTTTTGTGTGGAATGTCACAGCTTGATTTTTGTCACAATATCAAGTGACGGGGCTTGGTATGGTGCGCATTATTTTGGTCTTACTCCGGTTACAATCCAAGATAAATTTGGTTGGGTATGTTACAGTTGTTGGGAAAATGCTTATTTATCTTAGTTATGTTCACCTTCAACATTTCTGAATGGAAAATAAAGATAAAGAATCCTCACTGGTATAAAGAGATTCCTCAAGTCTTGAAGGATTTGAGTCGTTTACATGATATGGATCGTCCCGCTTACGAAAAGCAAAAAGAAAGAGTGTACGATTTCTTTGAGGAGCAGTTGATACTTGGAAATGTGGCCTTGGGTAAAGAAGGTAAGAATTTTGATGAAGAAAGAAAACCTATTGATACTATAATTATTCATCATACGAGTTCTTTCCCTGGTTTGACCAAAGAACGTTTGTCAGCTATAGAACTTGTTCGTCTATATGCTCCACAGTATGCAGGGAAAGGTCCTACTTATGATGCTAACAAAGAAATAAAAGATAATTTTATTTATTCAGGACATTTTAGAAATGGTTTACAAGTTTTTTGGCCATATCATTGGATTGTTCGTAAAGATGGAAAGTGCGAGAGGTTGTTGAATGATGATGAGATAGGTTGGCAAGCGGGGAATTGGGATATCAACTGTAGAAGTACGGCTATTTGTTTGGATGATGATCATGAAAATGGTGTACCAAGCCAGATTGAGCTTGAAGCTATCGCAGGATTGATCCGTAAGAAATACTCTAATGTCTCAAAAGATAGAATCTTTGGTCATAGAGAAATCAATCCAAAAACGACTTGTCCATCGGAGTTCTTTTTGAGTACACCAGAGAAGAAGGGTTGGAAGGATACTTTACTTGGGATGATATAGCTTTAAGCGTTGATTATTTCTCCCGTTTACTGTATTGTATGGGGCAATAAGCAGTTCCTGCTTTTTTGTTTACCATAGATTATTATTTATTTATAAGCCCAAACCTTTATGAACCGCGACTATCCTCTTGAGCGTATGCGCAACTTCGGTATCATTGCTCACATTGATGCCGGTAAGACCACGACTTCAGAACGTATCTTGTATTACACGGGAATGATCCACAAGATCGGTGAAGTTCACGATGGTGAGACAACCACAGACTGGATGGAACAAGAAAGGGAGCGCGGTATTACTATTACAGCGGCTGCCATCACTTGTTTTTGGAATCCTACATACATGCCAAAGACGGATCTTTCCAAGAAGGTTCGTTTCAACGTTATTGATACACCAGGACACATTGACTTTACTGTAGAAGTAAAGCGTTCTCTACGCGTACTAGATGGCGCTGTTGTTGTCTTTGACGGAGTGGCTGGAGTAGAACCACAATCTGAAACAAACTGGCGTTACGCTGACGATGGAAAAGTTCCTCGTCTTTGTTTCATCAATAAGATGGACCGTATGGGTGCTTCATTTGAAAGGTCTTTCAAGTCTATTGTAGAAAGATTGAATAAACACGCTATCCGTTTCCAACTTCCTATCGGTCTAGAAGGAGAACATAACGGAGTCGTTGACCTTATGCGTATGAAGGCTTTCTATTTTGAAGGAGAAAAAGGTATTGATATTATTGAAAAGGAAATTCCTGCAGATATGCTAGAAGATGCAAAGAAATATCGTGCAGAAATGATTGAAAAGATTGTTGAGAATGATGATACTGCTATGCAACAGTATCTTGAAGGAAAAGAGATTTCTATTGATGAATTGAAGAGGATTACACGTATTGCTGTCATCGCCAATAAGATTTTCCCAGTATTTACTGGCTCAGCTTTGAAGAACGTCGGTGTTCAACTAGTTCTAGATGCTGTTGTTGATTATCTACCATCACCTTTGGATATTCCTTCTATAAAGGGTATAGATCCTAATACAGGAGGGGAGATTTTCCGTCATGCAGATGATAGTGAACCTTTCTCAGCTCTAGCTTTCAAACTCCAGAACGATCCTTTCGTTGGTCAGCTTACATTCTTCCGTGTCTATTCAGGAACTATTGAGTCCGGTACTTATATTTACAACTCTACAACTGGTAAAAAAGAACGCCTCGGTCGTATCGTTCGCTTGCAAGCCGATCAGCGTGAAGAAGTAAAGAAAGTCTTTGCGGGTGAGATTGCTGCAGCTGTAGGTCTCAAAGATGCTTTGACATCTCATACTTTCTGCGACGAAAACAATCCTATTGTTCTTGAAGTTATCAAATTCATGGAACCTGTGGTTTCTCTACGTATTGAACCAAAGACCAAAGCTGACCAAGAAAAGATGGGTATGGCATTACGTAAACTTGGTAACGAAGACCCTACTTTTAGAGTTTCTTCAAATCAGGAAACTGGCGAAACTATTATTTCAGGAATGGGTGAATTGCATTTGGAAATCATGGTTGACCGTATGAAGCGTGAATTTAGTGTTGAAGCCAATGTCGGTGAGCCTCAAGTAGCTTACAGAGAGACAATCTTGAACACTGCAGAAGCTGAAAACAAATATATCAAGCAGACTGGAGGTAAGGGTCAATATGGACACGTCCGTCTAACTTTGAAACCTATGGAACCATGGCCAGAAGGGGAGAAAATTCCAAAGACTGTTCATCGTTATGATGATTTTGAATTTATCAACTCTATCAAGGGAGGTGTTATTCCAAATGAGTTCATTCCAGCAGTAGAAAAGGGTGTCCATGAAGCTATGGATCGCGGTATTTTGGCTGGTTACAAGATGGTCAACGTCTCTTGTGAATTAACATTCGGTTCATATCACGATGTGGACTCATCAGAAATTGCTTACAAAATCGCCGCTTCTCAAGCTTTCCAAGATGCTGCCAAGAGAGCCAAGCCTGTTATTCTAGAACCTATTATGAGACTTGAAGTTGTTGCCCCAGAAAAATACATGGGAGACATCAACGGTTCTATCGCTTCCAAGCGCGGTACTATTGAAGGTTCTGAGCCAAAGGGTCAAGCATTGGCCATTCATGCCAAAGTTCCACTTTCAGAAATGTTCGGTTATACCACCCAACTCCGTTCTATGACTTCTGGACAAGGTAGTGCAATGATGGAATTTGATCACTATGATGTTGTACCAGCCAATGTTGCTGAGGAGATCAAGGAGAAGAGGAAATAGTATTGACTATCTCTAACCGTTGTATATACTTTAGATATGAAAACGGTTATAAATATAAAAGCTGATAAAGAGGTCAAGGAAGAGGCTGTGAAGATAGCTGGACTAATGGGTCTGCCCTTGAGTACGGTTGTAAACGCTTTCTTGAAGAAATTTATCGCTGATCAAAGTGTAACTTTCAACGTTCCTTCAAAACCTTCTAAAAATCTACAGAAAATCATCAAACAATCAGAAAAAGATTTGAAAAATGGTAAAAACCTCTCACCACTTTTTACTGATATGGACAAAATGGATCGCTATTTGGCTAATTTATAGATTATTAAGAATCCATCATTATTCTCATGAAGAAAATTGTTGGATTCATTTTGCATAAGAATTTTGAGAAATCCTATCCTAGGCAAAATATTGAGGTTAAAAAAGCTTTTATTGAAAGGAGAAATTTGCTTTTAATAGACCAGCAACACCATTTGTTGAATAACCATTCTCTTCAGGGTAAGTGGGTAAGGCATAGAAGTATAAATATTACAGGTAACATAAGGGCTGTATATAAAATGGAAGGTTTTTTCGCTATTTTTATAGAAATAGGGACACATAGTCAGTTGTATGGATAGGTGTTGGAATTTGCGAAATTATCACCATTATGTTATCTTATTTGGTACGCGCCTTAGGGCGTTTTAATAACTAGTAATAATTTATCTTTGGCTCTCGCTGTATGGCACACGCCCATGCAATGCGAGCTAAAGCACTAAATCAATAATCATATGGCAGCAGAATTCAATCGTACGAAGCCACACATCAATGTCGGTACAATCGGCCACATTGACCACGGCAAGTCTACTTTGACAGCCGCTCTTTTGGCAGTTCAGTCCAAAAAGGGTCTAGCTAACGTCAAAGCTTACGCAGATATTACAAAGGGAGGTACAGTTCGTGATGCAACAAAGACAGTTACAATTTCTTTGTCGCACGTTGAGTACGAGTCAGCTACTCGTCACTATGCTCACATTGACTGTCCAGGACACGCCGACTTTATCAAGAACATGATTACAGGTGCCGCTCAAATGGACGGTGCTATCCTCGTTGTTTCAGCTACTGATGGTGTTATGCCACAGACACGTGAACACGTTCTTTTGGCTTACCAAGTTGGTGTTCCAAAGATCGTTGTATTCTTGAACAAGTGCGACCTAGTACCAGAACAAGATCTTATTGACCTTGTTGAAGAAGAAGTGCGTGAACTTCTCACCAAAAATAAGTTTGATGGTAAAAACACTCCAGTTATCCGTGGTTCTGCATCAAACGCTTTGAACGGTGATGCTACATGGTCAACAAAGATTGATGAACTTATGGCCGCTTTGGATTCATATATTCCTACTCCTGTTCGTGAAGTAGACAAGCCTTTCCTTATGCCAATTGAAGATATCTTCTCCATTGAAGGCCGTGGAACTGTGGTTACAGGTCGTATAGAGCGCGGAATGATCAAAGTTGGTGAAGAAGTTGAGATTGTTGGTTTCAAAGATACAAGTAAGACCGTTATTACTGGTATTGAAATGTTCAACAAATCTCTCAAAGAAGGTATGGCAGGAGATAATGCAGGTCTTCTTCTCCGTGGAACCGCCAAGGATGGTGTTTCTCGTGGACAAGTTTTGGCCAAGCCAGGTTCAGTCAAGCCTCATACAGAATTTGAGTCTGAAGTTTACGTTTTGAAGAAAGAAGAAGGTGGTCGCCACACTCCATTCTTCACAGGATACAAGCCTCAGTTCTATATCCGTACAACAGACGTCACTGGTGAAGTAACTCTTCCTGAGAAGGTAGAGATGGTTATGCCAGGAGATACTATTACTTTCAAAGTCAAACTCGTTGCTCCAGTCGCTCTAGAAGACAAGCAGAGGTTTGCCGTTCGTGAAGGAGGTAAGACGGTGGGGGCAGGGGTTGTAACAAAAGTTATAGCATAGGCCGAGAAAAGGGAAGAAAAATACTTTCCTTATCCAGTCCTTCCCAAAATTATGGAAAAAACAAACGAAACAATTAAAAAAGAATCTCCAAAGGCCAAGGCTCCTCGTGCCAAGAAGGTCAAAGCTATTGGTGAGAATCCACATTTGAGGATCAGAGTTCGTGCTTACGAACACAAGATTCTAGATGCTTCTTTGAAGCAGATTATGGATACAGCAGCTCGTTATGATGCTGAAATTCATGGTCCAGTTCCTTTGCCAACTGAGATCAAGAAGTACACGGTCAACCGTTCTTCATTCATTGATAAGAATTCTCGTGAACAGTTTGAAATGCGTGTTCACAAGCGCCTTATTGATATTATCAATCCAAATCCAAAGGTCATTGAAGCTCTGACAAACCTAAATTTGCCATCAGGGGTCAATATTGACGTTAAGATGATGTAAGTCTGATTAAAATACTGCAATGAAATTCATTCTAGGAAGAAAACTCAATATGACGCAGATCTACGATGCCTCTGGTTCTGCTATTCCAGTAACCGCTGTTACCATTCGTGGTAACGTTGTTACTCAGGTTCGCACCAAGGATAATGATGGCTATGAAGCTGTTCAGATCGGTGAAGGTACAAGAAACGCAAACAATATCAACAAAGCTCAAAAGGGTCATTTCAAAGAACTTGGTTCATTCGCATCTCTTCGAGAATTTCGCTTTGATGAACAATCAGGTGCAATTGCTCAGAAAGTCGGTGATAAGTTGGAAATAACTCAATTCAAGCCAGGTGATGTGGTCATGGTCAGTGCTATCTCAAAAGGAAAAGGTTTCCAAGGTGTTGTGAAGCGCCACGGTTTCGGTGGAGGTCCTCGCACTCACGGTCAAAAGCACTCAGAGCGTGAGCCAGGTTCTATCGGAGGAGGTCTACGTACCCACGTCCCAGTAGGTATGCGCATGGCCGGTCGTATGGGTAGTGATCGTATTACGGTTACAAACCTCAAGGTTGCTCATATTGATATGGAAGACAACGTTATCTATGTTTCAGGAGCTATTCCCGGAAGAAGGGGGACGTTGGTTGAGATCGTTGGGAAATAATAAGAGAGATTAGTGGATAGAGATTAGAAGAGAAAAAGGAGGAGATGAAAGTCTTCTCTTTTTTCTTGTTTTGAAGACTCTTTGTTTTTTGCTATAATAATAGGGAATGAAAAAGTCTTTTGTAAAAAAGTATTTATGGAATAAATACGGCATCATTATCGGTGTTGTTCTTCTCATAATAATCTATTCGGTTTTCTTCCGTAATAATAATTCTGCAAAGATGGATTATGTTACGGCTACAGTAGGTAATATTTTGGAAAAAGTTAGTGTAACCGGAAAGATTTCTCCTACAGAAAAGGCTGATTTGGCATTTGAAAAGGGAGGGAGAGTTACGGTATTAAATTTTAAAGTTGGAGATAGAGTTAAAAAGGGTGATATTATAGCCTCTCTTGATTCTGCGAGTGATAGGGCGTCCTTGGCTTCTGCAGAAGCCAAGCTATCCGATCTTTCTAGAAGCCTCAATGCTCCAGAATTGGCTCTAGAACAATCAAAAATCAATACTGCCAAGATTACTCTTGTTAATGCCAAACAAGACGCGTTGAACGCTGTAAGAACAGCTCTGACACAGACACAGAGTGCTGTAAATAATTATGCTGATACATTTTTCAACAATCCCCAAAGTGCCAATCCGACTATAAACATTCAAACACAATCTTTCTCTTTTGAAAATTCCATAAATTCTTCAAGAGTTCTTGTTTCTGAAGCCCTAAATAAATGGAAAAATGATCTTAGTTTAGCCACTTCTTCAGAATCAGCTTCCAGTCTTATTTCCAATGCTAACGTCTATGAAGTTACCATCAAGGGTTTTATGGATCAATTATCTTCAGTTGTGAATGATCTAGACCCTGGAAGTTCAGGTTTGTCACGATCAGCTATAGATTCTTATATATCAACGATGAATTCAGGTCTATCTACTCTAAATCAAGCAATATCTTCTATTTCTACAACCAAAACTTCATTAGAAAATGCTTTATCAAACTACGATCAGATATATAACAATTTTCTCTTGAAAAATTCTGGTTCATCGGCTCAAGCTATACAAGCGCAATTGGCAGTCGTTGACTCTTATAGAGCGGAATTAGCAAAAGGTAAAGTTGTTTCTCCTATAACCGGTATAATTACAAAAGTTGAACCAGATCTTGGTGAGTTTGTCTCATCTGGGGTTATTTCTTTTGGAGTTATTAGTGATGGAGATTACAAGATTGAAGCTTATGTTCCTGAAGCAGATATAGCCAAGATATCTATTGGTAATATTGCTTCAACAACTCTGGACGCTTATGGTCAAAGCGTTGATTTTCCATCTACGGTCGTTGCTGTGGATCCTGCCGAAACTGTTTTGGAAGGAGTTCCTACTTATAGGATTACCCTTAAATTTATAAACAAAGATGTCAGGATTCGTTCTGGGATGACTGCTAATTTGGATATTTTAACTAAACAAAAAAATAATGTCATAAGTGTACCAGCTAGGGCTATCATTGATTCTGACGGAGTAAAATCCATAAGAATCCTCAAGTCTGATAATAAGACTTTTGTAACCATGCCTGTTGTAGTAGGTCTCAAAGGTTCAGATGGTATGGTGGAGATAATAAACGGAGTTAGTGAAGGGGAGAAGGTGGTGACATATGTGAAGTAAGGGCTTTGTAGATAGTAACGTTCGTTATATTTTGTAATCATCTCTATAATACATACATACAACATGAATAATAATGAACATTTAGGGATTTCAAATCTTCCTACAGAACAAGAACACCATCATGGTAGGTTGGTATTTGCTATGATCGCTTGTCTTATTCTCGCTGGCATAGTTTTTTATGGGTTGTATTTGAGTAGTAATATTGCACAAAATCAACCGACTATGATTTTAGATGGCAAGGTTGTATCTTCAAAAGCTAATCAACTCTCTGAAGTCGCTATTAGTAATTTCAAAATAACGTTGACTCCTTTACAAGTAAAGACGAAAGAAACCCAGTTAAAAGAAGTCAGTCAAATGAATAAGAGTATCAAATTGACACCGGTAGAGATTGAGGCTAAAAGAAAGATTATTGAAGCGGACAAAACATTTTAAAAAAATTTAATAATATTAATCATAAACCTATGACAAAGATCTTCAATTTTCTGAAAATAACTATACCGACTATTATTATTGCTTTAGCAATATCTTATGCTTCTGCTGCTACTTGGTCGCCAGCACCAAGCAATCCACCAACCAATAACACCCCAGCTCCTATTAATGTCGGACCAAGTATTGGTGGTATTCACCAAGGTAAAGATGGTGGATTGGATATCAACAAATCTCTGTCGTCACCAGACGCGGTCGGTCTTAACGTTTGGGGACTTTCCAATTTTTTCGGTTCTGTGAAGATACAAGATGGTACACAAGGTGCTGGTAAAGTTTTGGTTTCTGACGCTGATGGTAAATCTGCATGGGTAGCAACTTCTTCTCTGGGTCTTGGAGCAGGAGGGGGAGGGGGAAGTAGGGATGTCTATACGACTTTCCCTGACGGAAGTACGTCTTTAACTTTGCAGAGTGAAGTAGGTTATTCAGAGTTTTGGAGAGCTGGTCCGAATATAACTTCTGTTAGTTTTGTCTGGAGTGAATTGACTGATTGGGGAGATGTAGCGAATCGTGTTAGTAGCTATGTTGATACACTTTTCAGCGGGACTTATGAGATTGGTGTTTATAATCAGATCACTTTTACTAGACCCTTTTCTAGACCTCCGTTTGTTTCGGTAACCCCAAACTTTATCGGAGTAAATCACAATCAAAGCAGTGAGTCCTACGGTCCATTTCCTATTGTTTTGAATGTTACCACAACAGGTTTTGAATTGATTACAGATAGAAATGGATACTACATGAGAGGTGGAGAACTCAATCCTACACCTGGTATTAGTTTACCTACAGGTACTCGTTCATATGGTTTCAGATGGAGAGCTTCCTTATAATCTAAATTAAATATCTATTTCTATGGGGTTTTTAGAAATTAGGAATTAGAAATTTTCAATGAATATCATAGAAGTACACAACCTGAAGAAATCGTATAATGATGGTGCTGATACCATTGCTTTGAATAGTGTATCTTTCTCTGTTCGTAAAGGTGAATTTCTAGCAATTATGGGGCCTTCTGGAAGTGGAAAGTCCACCTTATTGCATTTGCTTGGACTTCTAGATCTGCCAACTAGTGGCAAATATATTTTTAATGGCAAACATACGACCACATATTCTGGTGATGAGCTCGCCGATCTTCGTAATAGGGAAATAGGTTTTGTTTTTCAGTCTTTCAATTTGTTGCCTAGGACTTCTGTTTTGGAAAATGTAAAATTGCCACTATATTATTCCAAAGTTCCAGAGAGCGAATGGGAAGCCAAAGCTATTGAAGCCGTAGAGTCTGTTGGTTTGGGACATAGAATGTCACATCAACCATCTGAACTTTCTGGTGGAGAAAAACAGAGAGTGGCTATAGCTAGAGCTTTAGTTACGGATCCGGAGATTATCTTTGCGGATGAACCAACTGGTAACTTGGATTCAAAATCTGGTAAAAATGTCATGGCGGTTATCCAGCATTTGAATGAAGAACACGGTAAAACTATCGTACTTATCACCCATGAAACTTCCACAGCCGAACATGCTGAGCGCATAATTCATTTGTTGGATGGAGAGATAGAAAGAGATGAGAAAGTTAAAAAGAGATTGACAGCTAATGATGAGTTCGTTAAGTAGTGAAAAGTTTACAATGCAAAGTGCAAAGTTGTAGTGAATAGTTGGTAGTGATTTGTTAATATATGAAATCTAGCAAACAAAAACTTAATAATTTTTCACTTTGCACTTAATACTATGACTTGGAAACACACTTTAAAAACTGCATTGACCGGACTCACGACCAATAGATCGCGATCGTCCCTCACTATTCTTGGAATAGTGATTGGAATCACGGCTATCATGCTCGTGGTCTCACTTGGTGCTGGTGCACAGGAACTTATCTTGGGACAAGTTCAAGGACTTGGAACAAACACTATCGCCGTCATTCCTGGAAGGGAACCAACAGGACCTTCCGATGTTACATTTTTATTTAGTGATTCTTTGAAAGAGAAGGATCTAGTAGCTTTGAGAAATAAGGCCAATGTTCCTGGTCTGAAATCTATAATGCCAACAATCTTCGGAGCAGGATCAGCTTCCTTCGGTTCAAATACTTACCAAGTATCTATTTTTGGTGCCACAAATCTGATGGCAGAGATTTTTGATCTTCATCCACAAGGTGAATTTTTTGGTGAAGATAATGTTTTATCCCGTAGTGATGTGATGGTGTTGGGTTCAAAAGTCGCTGAGAAACTTTTTACTGGTAATGAAGATCCTTTGTCAAGTAAGGTAAAGATAAAAGGTCGTAATTTTAGAGTTATTGGAGTATTGCCTGCAACTGGTGGAGGGTCACTTTTCAATTTTGATGATATGGTTCTTGTACCATATACGACTGCTCAGGATTATATTATCGGTAAAAAATCTTTTAGTCGTCTCATCATACAAGCTGTTTCTGATAATGAAGTTCAAGCTACTGCTGAAGATATCAAACTGACCTTACGCGAATCTCACGGCATTACGGATCCAACTAAAGATGATTTTACAGTCCAAACTCAGCAAGATCTTGCCAATCGTTTGGGTACTATCACAAGTGCACTCACATGGTTCCTTGTAGCTGTAGCATCTATAGCTTTGTTTGTAGGTGGAGTTGGAATCATGAATATAATGCTTGTCTCAGTTACTGAACGTACTCGTGAGATTGGTTTACGCAAAGCTCTTGGTGCTACGGATAGGGACATTCTCACACAGTTTTTGCTTGAAGCAGTCTTGCTTACTGCTATTGGCGGAGTAGTCGGTATTATTCTAGGTGCTTCTTTGGCATTCATCACTGCCATAGGTCTTTCCAAGGGGCTAGGAGTAAATTGGACGTTCGTATTTCCGTGGGGAGGAGCAATGCTTGGTTTGAGCGTTTCTGCGCTAATAGGCCTTATTTTTGGAGGTTATCCAGCCAATCAGGCGTCAAAGAAGAGTCCGATTGAGGCATTGAGGTATGAGTAATTACTGTGTCATTCCCGCATGTTCTGTCATTCCCGCGAAGGCGGGAATCTAGGATTATTACGAGATAATAGTTTGTTATAATTGTTTGAAGGATCACTTGGTAATATCCTGGATTCCCGCCTTCGCGGGAATGACAACGTAAAAGTCTTCGCGGGAATGACACAATAAAATGATTAAAAAAATAAGTTATGCAAAATTGGTGACGGCTATCTTATTTGGTTGGTATTTTCTCGGTTGTGCTATGGATGCTCAGGGTTGGCATTTTATAGATAATTTTGATCTGATCATTCATGAAGCTGGTCATTTTATATTTATTTTCTTTGGTCAATTTATCCAGATTCTAGGAGGTTCTTTAACTCAAATTCTTGTACCATTTATTTTTGCCGGATATTTCTTTTTGAGAAGAGATTATTTTTCTACATCTTTGTTGTTGATGTTTGTTGGTTATAACATTGTAAATGTTTCTGTTTACGTGGGTGATTCTATTTTGATGCAATTGCCACTTCTAGGAGGGGACTACGTTATTCATGATTGGAATTATTTATTAACCAATACTCATCTATTGAAATATACGCAATTATTATCATCAACCGCTTGGGGTTTGGGTGTATTTATCATAATTACAGGTATTGTTTTGGGGTTGAGGTTTGCTGTACGGGAGAAGAAAGAGGTAGACTTTATTTAAAAAATTGCATCTTTTGTTTAGGGTTGCTATATTACTGGTATGCCTGTGGGCGAAAGCCCCGTTCAGCTATGGAATTCCTAAGCCGAAGGCAGGCATAACAAAACTACTCCGCTTAAGTGGGGTATTTTTGTATCTAAGAATCTTCAATACCTACGTCGAATATTTTCTGATAGCCATGTTTGATCTTTGAATTTGGCATTACACTCCAAAATATGATATTTCCGTCACCAACTCTTCTAACAATTACTCTAATTTTAATATTACTTTTACCTGTAATAGCGGCAAATCCCCAGTATTCAACTTCTTTCATTGGAATTGAATTGTTTAAAGGAGACGGTTTACCTATAGGTGTTAATAATTTTCGGTATTCTTGAATTGTTCCAGATTTTCTAATTACGTCTAATCCTAAAGGTAATAAGCTGAATTTTAGTAGTTGTTCTTTCTTATTTCTCTCTACACGTGCAGAAAATTGTAGATGATGAAAACCGTCTGAATTTAGAATAATTTTTGTTTTGAAATACGGATTATAGATTTCATTCTGTGCAGAATAAATCTCTCGGGCCTTTTCTTTTCTCATATTAAAATAATTGATTTCAGGTTCCATAGTCAAAGATTGTACCAAACCGAGTTAAAATCCTGATAAAAAAAGGTTAAAGAAACTATAAAAAAGTTATGAAGAAACAATGAAGTTTTTTTGTTTGGTTTGTAGCGTACTTTGATGTCTGATATTACAACTCATTGACTTCGTAAAAAGGCTCTGTTAAGATGCTTTGCACGCTCTTCAGAGCCTATTTTCTTTCATGGAAGCAACAATATACAATCAAACAGGTAAGGCAACAGGCAAGATCTCACTCCCAGAAGGAGTATTCGGCGTTCCTTGGAATGCTGACTTGGTTCACGAGATCGTCCGCTTGATGAATTCCAATTCTCGTAGCAATATCGCTCACACAAAGACTCGTGGTGAAGTTCGTGGTGGAGGCAAGAAGCCTTGGAAACAAAAGGGAACAGGACGTTCTCGTCACGGTTCTACACGTTCTCCTATCTGGGTTGGTGGAGGTATCGCACACGGTCCTCGCAATACTCAGAACTACGATCGTAAGATCAACAAGAAGGCAAAGGCAAAGGCTTTGTTCACTATTTTGTCAAAGAAATTCAATGAAGGAGAGATTCTCTTTGTTGATAATATGACTATGGCAGCTCCAAAGACAAAAGAGGCAAAGAACATTCTTTCTTCACTATCCAAGATCAAGGGATACGAAAGATTGTCAACAAAAAAGGTCAATACTGCTATCATCGCTTTGGACAAAAAGACTACTGCAGTAGAAAAGAGTTTCAATAATTTCGGCAATATTTCAATAGAAGAGTTTCGCAATATTAATCCAGTTTCTTTGCTCAACCATACTTTCCTTATCATTTCCAATCCAGCAGAGTCTCTCAAAATGTTAACAGCTAAGACCGTTAAGTCTGCTTAATTTGACAAGCTCACCATAAATAATACAACTACCATGGCAATATTCGGATTCAAAAAAAGAAAAGATGAAAAACTTCAGCAAGGTGCTGAGATGGCAAAAGGTTTGACTGATAAAAAGCCAATCAAGAGGACTTCTGTAGTAGAAGGCAAGACCTCACAAAAGACTTCTACGAAAGTTCCTGCTCCAAAGGTTTCTGTACCAGCTCTTCATTCAGATTCTGCTTCAAATACAGCTTCAGTTATCCTACGTCCTCGTATTACAGAGAAATCTGGAGTTATGAGTCAAAATGGGGTATATACTTTTGAAGTAACAAAGAATTCCAACAAAGCTTTGATCGCAAAGGCTGTTACTACTTTGTACAAAGTTGTTCCTACCAAGATTTCTATCATCAACACTCCTATTAGAAATGTTTTCGTAAAGGGTCGTCGTGGTACAGTCGCTGGTATCAAGAAGGCTGTTGTTACAGTTAAAAAAGGAGATAAAATAGATTTTGTATAGTTCGACAAGCTCACCATAAATAATTAACATGAAATCATTTAGACCTACAACCAAATCTCGCCGTCACATGACTGTTCTCCCATTCAAGGAGTATTTGACAGCCTCAGAGCCATATAAACCTCTTACACACGGTATGAAGCGCGATGTTGGAAGAAATGCTTTTGGTCGTATTACAGTTCGTCACAAGGGTGGAGGACACAAGAAACTCTATCGTGAGATTGACTTTATGTATGACAAAAAGGACATGGTCGCTACGGTCAAAACTATTGAATACGATCCATTCCGTACTGGTTATGTCGGTATTGTTAACTACAAAGATGGAACCAAGCGTTATATTCTTTTGCCAAAGACCATGAAAGTTGGTAACTCATTTATCGTTTCTGAAAAAGCTCCAGTTGAAGTCGGTAATCGTTTACCTTTGAAGAATATTCCAGTTGGAACATTCATTTTCAATATTGAAGTTAAACCTGCTTCTGGTGCAAAACTAGTTCGTTCTGCTGGTTCATTCGGTCAGGTAGTTGCAAACGATGCTGGTTATACTCATATCAAGATGCCTTCTACAGAAGTTCGTAAGATTCACGAAGATGCTTGGGCTTGTGTCGGAGCAGTTTCTAACGAAGAGTCTCGTCTAGTCAATATTGGTAAAGCAGGAAGATCTCGTTGGTTGGGTATTCGCCCTACAGTTCGTGGTTCTGCTCAAAACCCTTGTGACCACCCATACGGTGGAGGTGAACAGAGAGGAGGTCGCGGTCTACGTCGTTTGAAGACTCTTTGGGGTAAGCCAGCTGGTAAGGGTCAAAAGACACGCCGTTCCAAGAAATATTCCAATGTTTACGTTGTCTCCAGAAGAGAGCCTGGAAAGAATATGACTAGCGCCGTTTAATAAAATGTTTGATTTCGTCGTTAAAATTACTCTAAAGATAGTTGATAAAATCTTTATAATGGTGGTAAATAAATAAAAAAGAAAATACCCCCTCCCCCCTAGGGGGTATCGCTGTTTATAAATCTGAGATCAAAGCTATTTCACCCTCGGTAAAACAATAGTAAATTTTGAGCCTAGATTTTCACCATCAGATTCAGCGGTCATCTTGCCACCAAGGTGTTTGATTATGGAAGAAGCTAGATAAAGACCAACTCCGAAACCTTCAGTGTCGGTTGATTTGGCGTTTTTACCGCGGAAGAATTTGGTGAATATATGAGGAAGATCCTGTTTTGATATACCTATACCGTTGTCTTGAATAGAAATGATAGCTTTTGATGATGTTCCAGAAACTGTAACCTCTACATTTTTCCCAGTTGAGGTATAGATAGAAGCGTTTTCTAGGAGGGTATGAATGATAAATTCTAATCTGGTCTTGTCAGCTTTGACCTTTATTTCATTGTCATCACAATGAATACCAAGAAAGATGTTTTTATTATGGAAGGCATCTTTGAAATTGCTGGACACGCCTTTGACGAATTCGCCGAGGGGGATATTTTCGTAGGCGTAAGTTGCTCCACCGGAACTTTCTGAATCAGCGATTTCTATCAAAGTTCCTGTAAGATCAATGAGTTTTTGATTGGAAGTCTTTACATCTTCTAAACTTTTCTTTTTGAATGGATCCATCTCTTCTGGAATGAGTGCGTCGCAGAGCCATTTGACATAGGTGAGTGGTGTACGGAATTTGTGAGCAACAATGGTAATAAACTCATATTTTAAGCGTCTATTTTCAGTAAGTCGTTTGGATATGTAAATAATTATCGCTGTAACGATGATTATAAAAATAACGATTGTTATACCAGCTCGTAAAACTGACCCTGTTAATATCTGATTATTATCTAAAATAATTTGGTATGTCATTTTGTGGGGTGAATTTATATTATGAATAAGTATAACATTCTTTCTTGACTTCAAACGACCGCTCTGTTAACATGCGTGGCAAGCTCTTTCGAGCTATTTTAATTCATTTTTCCATGTCACGATCACTAAAGAAAGGCCCATACGTTGATGAAAATCTTTTGAAAAAGATTGCCGGCAAAAAGCCTGCCGTAACAGCTACAATAAAGACTTGGGCAAGACGCTCACAGATTTCCCCAGAAATGGTTGGTTTTACGTTTGGTGTTCATAATGGCAGGATTCACATTGATGTTTTGGTTACAGAAGATATGGTAGGTCATCGTCTAGGAGAATTCGCATCTACACGCAAGTTCGTTCGTCACGGAGGTAAGATGCAAAAGGAGATTGAGATGAAGGCCAAGGAAGCTGAGATGACTGCTGCCAAGTCTGCCAAGGAAGCTGCTACAGCCGTAGCTGCACCAAAGAAATAATATACTACTATGATTACCGCCTCACTCAAAAATTACCGCATCTCTCCTCGCAAAGTCCGCGTTGTTGCAAATATGATCCGTGGCAAGAGTGCTGTTGAGGCTCGTAACATTTTATTGTATGCCGACAAGAAAGCAAAAGGTCCTTTGAATGACCTATTGGCTTCAGCTGTTGCAAATGCAAAAAACAACTTCAAGATTGAGGTTGATACTTTGTTTGTAAAAGAGATTCGTGTAGATCAAGGCTTCGTCATGAAGCGTCAGATGCCAGTATCTCGTGGTTCAGCTCACCCTATAAAGAAGAGAACCAGTCATGTTAGTATCACCCTTGCTCCAAAGGTTGAAGTAGAGAAAAAGGCAAAAGTAAAGAAAGTATTTTCAGTAAAGAAAACAATCAAAAAATAAACTATTATGTCACACACCGTTCATCCATATTCACATCGCCTTGGAATCATTAGAGACTGGAGAAGTCGCTGGTTCCTCATGCATAAAGGCTATCGCACCGCTCTCAAAGCAGATCTTCTCATTCGTGAATTTTTGACAGAAGCTCTACGTGCAAATTTCCTCGGTGGTATAGATATAGAACGTAATCGCAAAGTTTTGCGTGTTGTTGTGAAGACTTCTCGTCCAGGTATGCTCATCGGTAAAGCAGGGGATGGTGTTGTGAAGCTTCGTGCAAAGATCCTCAAGCTTTTGAAGAACAATAAAGCTGAGATTGATGGTCAAGAATTGAAACTTGATGTTGAAGAGATCCGCAGTCCAGAATCAAACGCTAGTATTGTAGCAATGATGGTTGCAGAGTCTTTAGAAAAGCGCTTACCATTCCGTCGTGTTATGAAGCAGACTGTTGAGAAGATTATTGCAAACAAAGATGTTCAAGGAGTTCGTGTACACCTAGGAGGTCGCTTGGGTGGTGCAGAGATCGCTAGAAGTGAAGATATGAAGAGAGGCCGTATTCCTCTTCAAACTTTGCGAGCTGATATTGATTTTGCCAGAGAGAAAGCTCATATGACATATGGTGATATCGGAATCAAAGTTTGGATATACAAGGGCGAGATATTCAGAGAAAAGGGTAAAGATGGCAAGAAGGAATAATTCATTAATTTACTACCATGTTATTTCCTAAAAAAGTAAAACATCGCAAGTGGTTCACTATGAGAACCCATCCAGCCAAAGAGGCGACACATGCCGATACTCGTGGAGTTGAAGTTTCATTTGGTTCATTTGGCCTCAAGGCAATGAATTATGCTCGTATTACTTCCAACCAGCTAGAAGCTGCTCGTAAAGTTATGGCACGCTACGCTACAAAGTCAGGCAAGGTTTGGATTCGTGTTTTTCCAGATCATCCATATACTCAGAAGCCAGCTGAAGTAAAGATGGGAAAAGGAAAGGGAGATCCGGTAGGTTTCATCGCTGAAGTCAAACCAGGACGTATCATGTTTGAGATTGATGGTGTAGATCAAAAGATTGCTTCTGAAGCACTCCGCAAGGCTGGAACAAAACTTCCTGTAAAGACCAAGATCGTAGCTAGAATATAACAAAAATATGAAGATCAAAGATATTAAAACCAAGACTATTCCAGACCTTATGAAACTTCGTGCCGAAAAGCATGAAGCTCTAAGAGTATTTCGTTTTGGAACAGCTGGAGCCAAGTCTAAGAATGTCAAAGAAGCCAAGACTATCAAGAAAGACATTGCTCGTATTGAGACGATTCTCACTGCTAGTAGAAAGTCAGCTTAGTCTAGACATTTGATCATAATTCAAGTAATATCAGCACTCACATGACAACAACCACAACAACCAAAATCAAGACAACCCCACAGACATTTGTCGGTGTAGTTGTTTCTGACAAAATGAAAGATACTTGCGTGGTTGCTATCAAGCGCTTCGTAAAGCATGCAAAGTATGACAAATACCAGAACAAGCTTACAAAGCTCATGGCACATGACGCTGGTAATACAAAGAAGATTGGTGATAAGGCTACCATTGAGGCTTGCCGACCAATGTCAAAGAGAAAGTCTTTCAAAGTCATCAAATAATATATCCTGATCCAATACCATGATTCAACCACGTTCAATTGTAAATATTGCTGATAACTCCGGAGCCAAGATCGGACGTATCTTCAAAGTACTCGGAGCTTCAAAGAAGCGTTATGCCGAGATCGGTGAGATGGTTATCCTTTCTGTACAAAAAGCCGAACCTCGCAAAGCTATCAAGAAGAAAGATGTTCTCCGTGCAGTAGTTGTTCGTCAGACCAAACCTCTACGTCGCAAAGATGGTTCTTATATCCGTTTTGATGAAAATGCAGTAGTTATCATTGAAAGGGAGAAGAAGGAACCTCTCGCAGGACGTATCTTCGGACCTATCCCAAGAGAAGTTGGTGAAGCTGGATTCAAAACGATTGTTTCTAGATCAGCTGAAATTGTTTAATGGTTCGACAAGCTCACCATAAATTTTTAAATTAATACCATGCATATCAAAAAAGGAGACAACGTAATAATATTGTCGGGTGACGACAAAGGAAAGACAGGTAAAGTCGTCAAAGCTTTTCCTAGTACAAACAAGATTCTTGTTGAAGGTATAAATACCGTCAGGAAACATGAGCGTGCTCGCAAGGAAGGTCAGAAGGGTCAAACGGTTACAATTTCTATGCCGTTCAATGCTTCCAAAGCCAAGAATGCTGATGAGGCAAAGCCTGTAAAGACAGCAAAGCCAGCCAAGTCAACAAAAAAGTAGTCATTTAATAAAGTAATGATTGGGAATAATCCAATCTGAAAACCACTATGTCATACAAAACAGTTTACGATTTAACAAAAGATTCTTTCAAGGCTCTCAAAGCTCCTCTTAACCTTGTAAATCCAATGCAAGCTCCACGTCTAACCAAGGTGGTTATTTCTTGTGGTTTCGGTTCAGTTAAAGATAAAAAGAAGATTGAACTTATTGCAGATAGGCTAGCGAGAATCACTGGTCAGAAGCCTGCTGTTCGTACAACCAAGAAAGCTATTGCTACATTCAAGACTCGTCTAGGTGACCCTATTGGTTACCAGATCACTCTCCGTGGTCCACGTATGAATGAATTCCTAGATCGTCTCATTCACATCGCTCTTCCTCGTACAAAGGACTTCCGTGGCCTCTCTAGAGACTCTGTAGATGCTATGGGTAATTACACTCTAGGTATCCGTGAACACACCATCTTTGCCGAGACAGCTGATGAAGATTTAAAGGATGTCTTTGGTTTTGCTATTACGATGGTTACAACTTCAAAAGATAAAAAGTCTACATTGGCATTTCTAGAACATATCGGTATGCCACTCAAGAGGGAGGAGGTTAAGAAATAGTAAGATAATATCTTGGTAATAGTCAAGGGTACTGACAATTTGTCAGTACCCTTTGTGTAAGGGTGGGTACAAATTGTACCCTTGAATTCTAGGTTGAAGTGCAACACTTCCCAAACATTTCGCATGGAGTACGCCAATTAAGGCATTTGCGCTTTGTATGGTTCATCATCCACACAACGCTACTAAGTTCCTTGTCTGTAATCATACTGAAGTCCGTTCCTTTTGGAAATACCCGACGTAATCGTTGATTACTGTTTTCATTCGTTCCACGCTCCCATGGATGGTGTGCCTCAGCAAAAAAGACT